>NZ_QPEL01000038.1:0-90740 GCF_008368965.1 Bacillus sp. AY2-1
AGATAAGGAGTTCATTATGAAAGAAATTCTTCGTGAAATTGGCATGATTGCAAGAGCATTAGATTCTATTAGTAATATAGAATTTAAAGAATATGAGCTTACAAAAGGTCAGTATTTGTACCTTGTGCGAATATGTGAAAACCCAGGAATCATTCAAGAAAAGCTATCTGAGATGATAAAAGTAGATCGTACAACTGCAGCCCGTGCTATCAAAAAGCTTGAAATCAATGGATTTATCGAAAAGAAAGAAGATGAATCTAACAAGAAAATCAAAAAACTTTTCCCAACAGAAAAAGGGAAAAATGTCTATCCTTTTATTAAAAGAGAAAACGATTATTCAAATACTGTTGCATTAGAGGGATTTTCGGAAACAGAAGCGGAAACTATTTCTAATCTTCTTCAAAGAGTAAGAAAAAATATAGAAAAAGATTGGGATTTTGTAAAAAAGGGAAATAAGAGAAATTATTGATTATATAAAGGAGCGAACTATTCAAATGACTACACATATAGAAAAGTGCACCCTTGAAGATATACACAGACTTCAAGATATTAGTTATGAAACATTTAATGAGACTTTTAAACATCAGAATTCACCCGAAAGTATGAATCACTATTTGGAAAAGGCATTTAACTTAAAACAATTAGAAAAAGAATTATCCAATATCTCTTCTCAATTCTTTTTTGTCTACTTTAACGATGAAATTGCTGGATATTTAAAGGTCAATATTGATGATGCTCAGTCTGAAGAAATGGGAAATGAATCACTTGAAGTAGAGAGAATTTATATAAAGAGCTCCTTTCAAAAACATGGTCTTGGTAAATATCTACTAAATAATGCTATTGAAATTGCAATAGAACATAATAAAAAGAATATTTGGCTAGGCGTATGGGAGAAAAATGAAAATGCTATTGCTTTTTATAAGAAATTAGGTTTTGTACAAGCTGGCTCTCATTCCTTTTATATGGGCGATAACGAACAAGTTGACCTTATAATGATCAAAACACTCATATAACTTTTTTTGAAAGGTGGGCTATTATGTATATTCCAAAGTATTTTAAAGTCACAAATGTTGATGAAATTTGGGATTTTGTTCAAAAAAACTCTTTTGGAACAATCGTCACAACTAAAAAAGAGAAACCAATCGCAACTCATTTGCCCTTTGGATTAACTAAACAAGGCGATGACTATTTTATTACTGGACATATGGCTTATGGGAACCCCCAGTGGAGAACATTTGAAACCTGCGAAGATGTTCTTGTAATGTTTCAGGGACCGCACTCTTACATCTCTTCTTCTTGGTATGAAAATGAAGAAGTTCCAACATGGAATTATCAAGCCGTTCATATATATGGTAAAGCAAGTATTTTAGATAAACAGGAATTAATAGATGAATTAACAACAATGTTGAAAAAATATGAAGAACATCGTGAAAATCCAATATTATGGGATAAACTTTCCCCCACTCTCTTAGAAAATGAACTGAAAGGGATAGTTGGGTTTAAAATTAAAGTAGGAGACATCCAGGCTGCATATAAATTAAGTCAAAATCGGAATGAGAGGGATTATAGTAATATTATTGATAAATTGTACGATGAAGGAAATCCAGATGCGAAACAAATGGCAAAACTCATGGGGAATAGATTAAACAATCACATATAGTTCATTGTAATTCAACTCTCACATTTCAAAATTAAAGAAAAGACTGGAGGGCTTTATCGGCAGTTTTCTTTAGAACGTAAAAGATTGAGCTTAAAGTGCATGGGGGTTAATTATAAATATAGATCCATTAGAAAAGAATCTATTTTGAAAAAAGATTATTCAAAATAGATTCTTACGTTTTAGTATTAAGATTATTTTAATCAAAAATAATTTCTAAGCCTTCGAAATATCAACAAATCCTTCTCCGAACACATCACGAACATCGTGTATAGCGATGAACGCCGCCGGATCCGTAGTTTGAACAATCCGCTTTAGCTTCACTACTTCTTGCTTATTAATAACAACATAAAGAATTTCCTTTGGAGTTTTCGTGTAATAGCCATGACCTGAGTACACAGTAACCCCTCTGCCCATTAAGGTAGTTACCTTCCCAGCTATTTCATTCGGGTTATCAGAAATAATCGTAATGGCTTTCTTCGGATTTAAACCTTCAATTACAAACTCCATCACTTTCGTTGCTACATATAGCATAATAATTGTTATCATCAGTTTTTCTGCACCAATGATGAAATAAGATGAAAACGCAACAATTAAATCGAAGAACAGTAGACCGTAGCTAATGCTCCAGCCTAAATATTTATGCGTCATCCTTGCTAAGATGGTAGTACCTGCAGTTGTTCCACCAACGCGAATAATAAGACCAATCCCGCACCCAATAAATATTCCTCCGAAAATGGCATTTACAAGCATTTCATCCGAAGCAATCGTCCAGCCTTCTGTCAAATGAAGAAATAGCGAGTTCGTAACTACAGCGATAATCGTATAAATTGTTGTAATCTTATTTAAAAACTTATAACCGGCTATTAACAAAATCGCATTTAAAATTAAGTTAACTAAGCCCGGTGACCATTCAAATAAATAGTACGTAATAATCGTGATACCTGTTACCCCACCCTCACCAAACTCGTTCGGGATAACAAACAAATTAACACCTAACGCAAAAAGAAATGCACCGATAATAATAAAAATAATGTCTGTCGTTCTTTTTTTCATACAGTACCTCACTTCTTATGTAAATATTTATTCTGCCATAAACTCTCACTATTATATCGTGGAATATTCAAATCGAACAGTGGTTTGTTTTTATTTTAATATAAGATAAAAAATCAACATTATTTATTATGTACTGCAAATAAAGTTTTGATTTCAACCGTAATTTACTCTTAAAAAGAAATGCTAAACATTGACTTGCACAAATTTCAAATAAAAAAGTACCCATCTAATTATCATACGCAATGAGAATTAGATGGGTACTGCATGATACATTTAGTTTTTACATGTATTGTTTGGAGAAAATTGCAAATAACGACCTATACTCGCCTTATTAAGACCAAATCCATACATCATCATTATTTTCAGCGTTCGTCTTTGCTTCATGAACTTTTTCAATATGATCAACTGTGTTCCAGTTAATAGAAATACCACCCCAGCCCACATACTCCATATCAATTTTCACTTTCTCACCCACATTAAATACTTGTCCCTTTGTTAAGAAAACATCAATAATATCTTTCTTCCCATTTAGCGATGGATACTCAACTACAACATATTTAGTAGCACCGTCTCCCTCATCTTCCATCGTTCCTACTTTTGATACTTCTCCAATTACATAATTAGGTGAGCCATCCTTTCGTTATCAAGACTTAAATTAGAAATAGATAAATAAATTAAAAGAGATTACATATTTCATATGACTAATATGTAATCTCCTTTCTTATTCCACAATCGCGCCCGATAATTGAAGATCATTCACGTGATTTTATAATTCAAACCTTTTTGACACTATTTCAGCTACTTCTGCCGCACTCAAATTTGTATTATTAATTTTTATGTAGTTCTCATTTTTAATTTCACCTTTATGGGAGTTCAATCTGTATTTTTTCATTGATTCCTTTAGTTCATTCTCCGACCAAGTAACGTTTCTTTTGGTAGGTTTATGCTCAAGTCGATGCGGACTTTTATTTCTTTCCAGCCTCTCATCCATATCGGCTTCTAATTCCACAAAATAAATAGTGGCACCCTGAGATTCAAAGATTTCACATGTCTGGTCTACGAAGTCCCAATCCTCTTGTTGATCAAAAGCCCACACATATGTAAAAATCAAACCTTCCAGTTCACTCTCAGCTACTGCCTTGAATATTTCTTTTCTAAATAAAGTTGACAACCTCCACATTTCCGGGCTAAAGCTGAATAAGGGCTCAAGTAATTCAATGGTCATATGGTTATGAAATAGCTTCAATCCAGTTACTTTAGCTAACTCATGCCCTACTGTCATTTTGCCAACTGCTTGCGGACCAAATATAAGTACAAATTTCATAGACTTCCTCCATTAATGATTTTTTATTATTATACCAGTTTTCAAGTACCCTTTTTCACAAGGTTCATACTACCTGAAAAAGTTATGCTGTTAAATGGTCCGATTGTTGAAGAAGGAGAACAACGTTCTCCTATTGACTATAACTTCTTATATACATCTGCGTAAGCTACTTTCAGTTGTTCTCTTAATTTCTTGTTTTCATCTTCTAATTTCTTATTTTTCCTTTTTAGGGAAGCAATCAGGGCATCCTTGTTACTTTCATTCATTTCTCGCTTTACTTGTTTCGGGGTAGGTACTTGTGATTGTTGATTTCTTAGAGTTTCAATTCTTGAACGGAAATCCTTGTTATTGTAGAGTGTTGCTTTTGATACACCAGCTTCTTTAGAAACACTATTGAAGTTTATAGTCTCATTGGCTTTTATGAGCCTTTTTATTGCTTCATCTACTCTCTGATAGGTATTTGCTTTTCGTTTGGCATGAATCGCTTTCAAATGTTCAGAACGGTCATATTTAGCCATTTTTAACACCTAACTTTCGTGTCATGCGGTCTTGTCTACCAAAGATAACATTTCCTTCTTGGAGGGTATTTAAAATGTTTTGATAACGTAGTAAATTATTTTCGTTCTTCTCCGCAATATCTTTTCGCCCTCGTTGGTTTGCTATTTCAATTGCCTTCCTGGTTGTTTTAATGTGAAGTTCATACTTTTGTTTATCTAATTCTGAAAAGCCAACAGCTAAATCCTTACATGGCGTTTGGTTAACACCACAAGTAAGACAAGGTGGTGCTTCCATATGAGGGCAACTTCCATTTAATCGAGCGTGACACGTTCCATAAGGATTGTCCATCGCATTTAACTTATGATCCTGCCATAAGGCATCCAATATATCTGTTGGAATATCTTCTCCTGCTTTAATTTCTTGTACTTCACCATTTAAGTCAAAACTAAAAACACCTTGCTTTATGACTGACTCAAATGCTTTTCTTTTTGTATCATCTAATAGCTTTGCATACCGTAGGGTCATTTCAGGTGATGAGTGAGCTAATAACTCTTGTACTGTTAAGATATCCGCGCCACCATTCAACATTTTCACTCCATAAGTATGTCGGAACTGGTGAGTTTTGAAGTGAAATAAGTTACCATTTTCCTCCTTAATATTTTTTTGCTGCGCTAATTGATTTAAATAGTTTCTAATAAAGCCTTGGGTAAATGGTTTACCTTTTCGTGTACCACGATAACGAACAAAAATATACCCTTCGGGATTGTTGTCTTGATTGCTAAGTTTTTTTGAGTTCTCAATAAGAACCGCAAGAATATTTGCTAATTCATCATCAATTGGAATTCTATGCCCTTTTACATATGTTTTTTCAATATCTGTTTCAATAGAATATTTACCATTGAGTTTTACTAAACAATCAGAAGTTAAACCTAATACATCAGAAATTCTAAGCCCCGTTTTAAAAGCAATCCATATCACCGGTATAACATCGCTATGTAAATCATTGAGGTGAGTAAAGAGTTGCTCTAATACGTAGTCAGGTATATAGTCAATTTGATCAATTGACTTTTTTCTTAACTTCGGTTTATCTTCTGGAAAAATCAATAATTGTACAGGCGTTTCAGGCGCAATGTCGTACTCATATCGCTGAATCTCTTCAAGAAATTTTTGTAAGATTGATAATGCCGTATTTATATATAGCTCAGGATGCGAGTTCCGTTGTTTCAAATTATTTTTAGCGTATTTATGTAAGTGTTTAATATAATTTTCAATATGAGTTCTTTTTAAAGGTTTTAAATTCTTCCATGTTGGTTCCACTGAAAATATAAAAGTAAAAAACTTTTGTAAGTAATTCTGATAACTTGTTGCTCTACCGAATGAAAAATTATTTTTGCTAAGCAATCGTTGTTTAACATATTTTTTTACTTGTTCTTTAACCTTTCCATCAATCTGTGAGAAATCAAGGTAATAGTTGGGCCTACTTTTGTTATAATTAATATTGTATTTCTCATGTAAAATACGAACATCCCATCTATCCTTTTCCCATTCATCTTGTTTATCAGTGTACTGGGAGAGTATCGTATAAATAGTTCTTAGAAAACTAGCTACTGGGGTTTTAATATAACTTTCATAATTAAATTTTTTTCGATTATAATGAGTTTTAATTTCTTTACTATGCAACCAAAACAAATACTCTTTTTCAGTTTTATCGATATCTAATCCCAATAGGGATGATTGCTGGGGATATTTCTCGTTTAAGAACTCGGACATTCGTTTTAATGGTGTATTCTTACCACCAAATATAGTCTGAATTGTCCATAAATCCTTAAACAATTGCTGATAATAGACATATTTCACTTCTAAATTGATTGAAGGATTACAAAATTGAAAACAAACACTTTTGGTTGGGAAGTTACGGTTTGCTATCAATTCTTCGAATTGCTTGATTCCACCGATAAAGTTAATATTCCATTCGTCATTAACTAAGAAATAAGGATTATTTACTTGTTCAATGGAAACAGAACCATCTACATGTATTATTTTTTCGTTATAAGCTGAAAGTTCTCGTTGTAAACCTTCGTGAAAGTCTATGTTTTCTACCTGAACATTTTTGATTTGTTTCATGCAATAATTCCTCTCAATTATTTTTATTTATGTTAAATTCGGACTGTGCTTTATTCCAATCTTCTCTAATATCTTCATCCGAAGGATGTAGGTATAGGTTCATTGTTGTTTGAATTTGAGAATGTCCTAATCGTTCTTGTACTTGCTTAATATCCTTTGTTTTCTGGTAGAAAATTGTAGCGTGTGTATGACGAAATAGGTGAGGATGTAGGCTTATATCTGTTTTCTTTTTTAAACGCTTAAATAGAGACTCAACGTTCCAATATTCCATTGGTTTTCCCACATCTTTTCCTCTCAGTTTTACAAAAACAAAATTTGAATCCAATTCTAATTCATCAAGCACTTCATACAAGTAATCATCATATAAATCCATTAAGGATGGTGATACATAAATTTCACGTTCTCCTGTTTTTAACATCGCACCGTTTTCTAATTCCCCTCGTTCCACCAAACGAATCCTATGCCCTTTTTTATGGTCATAAACAAAATCCTCCATGAAAAGAGAGAGAGCTTCTCCAATACGCA
Organism: Bacillus sp. AY2-1; assembly: GCF_008368965.1. Taxonomy (NCBI): domain Bacteria; kingdom Bacillati; phylum Bacillota; class Bacilli; order Caryophanales; family Bacillaceae; genus Bacillus; species Bacillus sp. AY2-1. The sequence continues at coordinate 7,185 of NZ_QPEL01000038.1, forward strand.
ATCCCGTTTCAAATAACAGCTGAATTAAGAATTTATCTCGTATATTAGTAGTTGCTTGTAATACTTGTTGTACTTGTTCTTTTGTGAGGGTTTCTACTCTTTTGCGTGGTTCTTTTAACTTCAATATGTTTCTTTTTGATGGTTTGTCCTTATTAACATGGTGTAAAAAACTTTTGTAACGTGAGTATCCTCCTGTAAATACTTGCTTCATTAACTTTTCCATCATGTCATTTTGTACTTCTTCATTTCGATAGAGGTATTCATAGAAGTTTGCTATAACGGTAATTGTATGGTTAATTGTTTTTTCCGTTCGCTTTGCTTTCTTTTGTTGGAGAGGAGTAACGTTTGAATTCTGATAGGGACTTCTTAACCACCCTACAAAATCAACTAAATCTTCTAATCTAATAAACTTGTAATCTTTGTTTGTTTCTTCTAAGTAGGTATAAAAATGTTTTAAGGAATAACAATATGCTTTTTGAGTATTAGGTCTTTTCCCTGTCTTATCTAAATACTTTATATATTTCATAACTGGCATTACTGGGAATCCTTCTTGATCCAGTAATATGTATCTTTTGCTGTTATTCTCTAAGACAACCTCTTGCACCCTCATAGTACTTCACCCCTAAAAGATATTAACGCTCGGTCTAAAGACCTCATGACGTATCCTACTATAGGATACGTCCTTTGCCTTGAGTATACATACTTTTCTAAATATTATATACATATTGAACTGTATTTTTAATATCTGTATAACTTATCTAATATGTATAAGAAAAGAGGATATATGCTCATATATTGAACATAATATCCTCTTCCTAGTTTAGTCTATTTAATTCTTTCATGTGCATACCTAACTTGTTTGTTGTATTTTCAACTGCAGTTGCAACCATATATTCTGTAAAATTACGCATCATAGATCCAGTAGCTTTTACTTCATCTCCTACTTTCACATTTGAAAATGAATCAATATACACACTAACAGGTTCTTCGTATTGCTTAGATTTTACGACAATTACACCGTTATCTACTTCTACTACTCGTCCTTCTAACGTCGAGAAGTTCGATTCAATAGAAGCTGCACTCGCTTTTGTTACTTCTAGTCCTGGTAAATTTGTTCCTGATAATGCTGCGATCCCTAAAGCACCTGCTAAAATTATTTTTTTCATACCCATTATGAAACATCTCCATTCATGATGATTGTATTTGTTTGATTGGTATCGACCAACCTGTAATCATTATAGTTACAGGTTGTGAAAATAACAACCGTTTTCCTCATGCAATGTTGCATACTGTAATTTTTAAATATACAACAATGAGTCTAGATTCTCGAGTTACAGCAGGTGAAATTGTTGATGATGAAGAAGCTAATGTTATGCATCATATTTTTCAGCGCTACGATTTGTATAGCCGTAGTTCATTACATTATGTAGGAGCGGGATTCATATGTTAATAAAACCAAAGAGATTACAGCCAGGAGATATCGTGGCGACAGTAAGTCCTTCATGGGGAGGAGCAGGTGATTCTGAAATAAGATGGCGATATGAGCAAGGAGTAAAAAGATTAGAAGAGGTTTTTCGTCTTACCGTTATCCCAATGCCAAATAGTTTAAAAGGTAGCGAATACCTTTATAACAATCCAGAGGCTCGTGCGGAAGATATAATGACTGCATTTAAAGATACACGCGTGAAAGCAATTATCGCGAATATTGGCGGTGAAGATAGCATCCGGTTACTCCCCTATATAGATTTTAATGTGATACGCGAAAACCCGAAAATTTTTATGGGGTACTCTGACGTTACTATTTCACATTTATTTTGTCATAAAGCAGGCCTTTCCTCTTTATACGGTCCAGCAATTTTGACTGATTTTGCTGAAAATGTAGAGATGGATCCATATACAGTTGAAATGGTAAATCGAACTCTCTTTTCAAATGAAACGATTGACGAAATTCAACCAGCTCATGAATGGACGAGTGAGCGTTTAGAATGGATAGAGAGTAATAAGGATACAAGACGTACGATGCAGCAAAACAAAGGATATGAGCTACTTCAAGGCTCTACTACTGTACAAGGGCGTTTAATTGGTGGTTGTATAGAAGTACTGGAATTTGCAAAAGGAACGGAACTTTGGCCTGAGAAAAAACATTGGGAGAATAGTATTCTTTTCTTTGAAACCTCTGAAGATCATCCGGAACCAAGTTATATAAAATATTGGTTACGAAATTATGCAGCGCAAGGTATTCTGCAAAAAGCAAAAGGTATCATCTTCGGTAAACCGAAAGATGAACAATATTATGAAGAATATAAACATGAAATACTGCTGGTTATGAAGGAACATCATTTAGAAGATTTACCGATTCTTTATAATTTAAATTTTGGCCATACCGAGCCAAAGTTTATTTTACCTTACGGCGCGTTGGCAGAAATTGATTGTGAAAATGTATCTTTTTCTATTTTAGAGAGTGGCGTGGAATGAATAAAAACACTCCTATGAGATATGTCTGTGAATTGGTACTTTTTAAAAGTATATAATTGGAGGGAGATTACGTGTATGGAAGTAACATTTACAGTAAGTAAATGGGATGAAAAACCAATCGATGATACTAGAAAAGATTTCCCTATTAATATTGCACATGTCGAATATGATATTGATGGTGAATTAAAAGGAAAAGCTTTTGTTGAATACTTCTTATATTATTTAGACTCAAATATAAATGATGGTCACTTAGCTACTGCTAAAATTTCTGGATTTTTACACTTTGAAGGAATTTATAAGGGGCAACAAGGGACATTTACAGCTATAGAGCAAGGAATATTTGATAAAGGAAATTTAGATTCCCCAGGAACAATTATTAAAGCTACTGGTAACTTAGAAAATCTGAGAGGGTCCTATAATTATCAGTTTACAGGTCAAACCAGTAAACTAATTTTAGAGTTGGAATTTTAGCAAAATATCCTATAATTTAGTGGAAAAGACATTTCTTGTAATACTAGGAATGTCCTTTTTGTTGACGAGCTAGTACGTTATAGTCACCACCAATTTTTATAGGCAGCGTTGATGTTAATAGTCCTTGTACAACGAATCTCCCCTGCTCATCTGGTGTAACATGATGAACACCTTCATCTTTCGATACTTCCGTAAATAACGCAACATCTTCTTTTGTAAACGTTCGTTCAAAGGTGATTTTTTCGCCTACTTGTAATTTCATCCCATGCCCCTCCTCAAAAACTCTTTTAAAATAAGAAAAACCGAAACTATAATCATTTCGGTTTTTCAAAACTGTAGAAGTCTATATTTACTTTAAAGAATGTACAAACAACCCGCTGCGCAGTTTCGGTTCAAACCACGTTGATTTTGGCGGCATAACTTCTCCAGCGTCTGCGATTGCTAATAACGATTCCATTGATGTCGGATATAGTGAGAACGCTGCTTTATATTCACCGCTATTTACAAGGCGTTCTAGTTCTTCTAACCCGCGGATTCCTCCGACAAAATAAACGCGTGAATCAGATCGCGGATCGTGTATTTCAAGTACTTGGCTTAATAAATGATCTTGCAGAATAGATACATCCAAACCTTTCACGAGATCATTCGCATCAAACGTTTCCTCTTTCACTGTAAGCTTATACCACTTCTCATTTACATACATTCCAAATGTTTTTGGCTCATTTGGTTTATACGGAGAAACAGCCGCTTCTTCTACATAAAAGTATTGCGCTATTTGTTTTAAAAACTGTTCTTCTGATAAACCATTTAAATCTTTTACAACTCGGTTATAGTCCCAAATGGATAACTCATCGTGTGGGAATAAAACAGATAAGAAGAAATTAAACTCTTCTTCTCCTGTGTAATTCGGATATTGTTCTCTTCGCATGATCCCTACTTTTGCAGCTGATGCAGAGCGGTGATGTCCATCTGCAATGTACAGGTTAGGAATATCTTCAAATAAGTTTACTAAACTTGCAATTACTTCTTCATCAGCTATTTTCCAAGCAACGTGCCTAACGCCGTCTTCTGCTGTAAATGTATAGATTGGCGCATGTTCTTCTTTCCAGCTGGCAATGAAATGCTTTATCTCTTCTTTTGTACGATACGTTAAAAAGATAGGACCCGTATTTGCATCACACACATCTACGTGACGAATACGATCTAGCTCTTTTTCATGACGCGTTCTCTCATGTTTTTTAATTGTATCATCTTCATACTCATCAATAGATGTACAAACGACAAGGCCTGACTGCGTTCTTCCCTGCATCGTCAGTTCATAAATGTATAACGCTGGCTCTTCGTCTTGAATGAACACTTCTTCTCGTATAAATCGATTTAAATTTTCACCCGCTTTTTCATATACACGATCATCGTACGGTGAAAGTGCCGGGTCTAAATCAATTTCTGCTTTATCAACATGCAAGAAAGAATATGGATTCCCTTTTACAACTTCCCTTGCCTCTTCACTATTTAATACGTCATACGGTAAAGCTGCCACTTGTGCCGCTTTTTCCTCTACTGGACGAATGGCCCGAAACGGTCGTATTTTTGCCACATTCCTCTCTCCTTTACACAATCATTCGAACGGCTACAACACCTGTAATTTTGCTTATATTTTCTACAATATTCTCTTTTATTATATCATCAATTCCGTTATCGATATCAATCATTGTGTATGCCCAAGAATGTTTACTACGATTAATCATATCGGCAATATTAATATGATGTTCCGCTAAGCATCCTGTAATTTGCCCTACCATATTCGGGACGTTTTGATGCATAATTGTAATTCGTTTCTTTCCGATATACGGCAATTCTACGTTTGGATAATTTACTGAATTACGAATATTTCCTGTCTCTAAATATTCACGTAATTGGCGCGCTGCCATGAATGCACAGTTTTCTTCTGATTCGGACGTAGATGCACCAAGGTGAGGCGTCGCTGTTACATTTTTCATCTTTATCACATTTTCATTCGGGAAGTCTGTTACGTAATGCGTAATAACATCTTCTTCTAACGCTTTTTGAAGAACATTTTCATCTACAAGTTCTCCTCTTGAGAAATTGAATAAACGCATACCTTTTTTCATCTTCTCTATAGCGTGTTCCCCAATAATTCCCTTCGTTTGATTTGTAAGAGGAATATGAAGGGTAATATAATCACACGTTGCAAAAATTTCATCAAGGCTAAATGCTCTTTGCACATGTGTAGAAAGACGCCAAGCTGTTTCAACTGAAATATAAGGGTCATATCCAATAACGTCCATCCCTAACGCTAACGCATCGTTCGCAACTAAAGCACCGATTGCGCCAAGACCAATTACACCTAGACGTTTTCCTGCAATTTCTGATCCAACGAATTGTTTTTTTCCTGATTCAACAAGCTGCGGTACTTCTTCACCCTCTAAATTTTTCGTCCAGCTTACACCGTTAATAATGTTACGTGAAGACATAATAAGGCTGGCGATAATAAGTTCCTTTACTGCATTGGCATTCGCTCCTGGTGTATTAAATACTACAATCCCTTTTTCTGTACATCGCTCGACAGGAATATTATTTACACCAGCGCCAGCTCTTGCAATCGCCTTTAAGTCTTTTGAAAACTCTTCTTGATGTAAAGAGTAGCTACGAAGCAAAATTCCATCTGGATGATTGATTCTATCTCCTACTTCATAACGTTCTTCAGTAAAAACTTGCAAGCCTTTTTCTGCAATTTGATTTAACGTTTGAACACGAAACATATCCCCATCTCCCTATCTATTCTCAAGCTCAAATTCCTTCATATAATTTACTAATTGCTGTACACCGTGTACTGGCATCGCATTGTAAATACTTGCACGCATACCACCGACTGAGCGATGTCCTTTTAACGTAACAAGGCCGCGTTCTTTCGTTTTTTGTAAAAACTCATTGTTCAGCTCTTCTGACGGTGTTGTAAACGGAATATTCATAAGTGATCGATACGCAGGGTCAACTGGTGAAGTAAACAATTTAGATTCATCTAAAAAATGATAAATAAGTGAAGATTTCATTTTATTTTGTTCTTCAATCGCAGATACTCCGCCTTGCTCTTTCAACCACTCTAGTACAAGTTTTGTTACGTAAATACTAAAGGATGGCGGTGTATTATATAAGGAGTTATTTTTACTGTAAGTTTCATAATTTAACATTGTCGGACAAGAGCGATCTGCTCCCCCAATTAAATCTCTTTTTATAATAGCAATCGTTAAGCCCGCTGGCCCTAAATTCTTTTGCGCTCCCGCATATATAAGACCAAACTTCGAAACATCATATCGTTCTGATAAAATATTTGAGGACATATCCGCAACGAGCGGCACTCTTTCTATATGTGGAATATCCACATATTTTGTCCCCTCAATTGTATTATTCGTTGTAATATGTACATAATCTAGTTTTTCATCACTTAATAAACCGTCCAGTTTAGGAATCGTAGTAAACTTCTCTTGCTCGGAAGAAGCAATCACTTGTACTTCCCCAACTTTTTCGGCTTCTTGTAGTGCCTTTTTAGACCATGAGCCAGTTAGTACGTATCCAGCTTTTTTATACGTATTCATTAAGTTGAACGGTATCATAGAGAATTGTAATGACGCACCGCCTTGTAAAAATAAAATATCATACTCATCAGGGATGCTCATTAATTCACGAAGTAAGTTACTCGCTTCCTCTATAATACTTTGAAAATAAGAAGATCGATGACTCATTTCTATAATAGACATGCCTGTCCCGTTATAATTTACAAGCTCCTTTTGCACTTTCTCTAAAACTGGCAAAGGGAGTATTGATGGTCCTGCTGAAAAATTATAGACTCTCTCCATTCCCCTCATAACCTCCCTATTTCTCATTTGATTTTTTTAAACTTTCTGAATTATAACCTAAAATATAATATGTGGTCAATTTGTTTTCTATTATTACGACGCAAGACGCGATGGAATCGCTTGCAAGTGCAGACTTTTTATATATACATAAAAAAGTGTTAAGTACATAATCGCACTTAACACTCTAATAATAGAATAATAATAGCTAGTCGTTCGTAAAGAACCGATCAAAAATTTGATAAATAGCAGAAAGACCAATGAGCCAATAAATAGTGTCCACAAGCGCCGGCATAGAACCAAACCATTTCTCAACTACATTGTAATCTAACGCTACAAATAACCAATTCAAACCGCCGAGAATCACCAAAATTACTGTAAGGTAAGACAAAAATTTCATTATGATTGCCCCCTAGGTGATAAGATGGTGAAAGGCCTTTCACTAGAAATATATGTAGTAATCTTTAAAACTTACCTATTTTATAAAAATTATTTTCGGTACCACCCGTTAATAACTGCCTCTGCTTCTTTACTATGTATTTGATACGCATGTGTACTATCATTAGAGCCAATAAACCAAATTGAAAAACCTTTAAAATATGGTTTCGGTTCTAATACATCGCGGTAAGCACGCCATCCATTTAATTGTACATCTTTTGAAAACACATTTGAAACATCTGGATTCCACGGATTTTGTAATCCAAGTTCACGCGCCGGAACGTTAAATCCACCGAAGTAAACTGGTTTTCCTGTTGCATTATGTAATTGTTCCAATTGCTGAACAACATTTTGTCCACGATTATACACTGTCGTCGCAAATAAACTTTTCTTTACTTCTTCATATGTTGGATTTCTTTTTCCTGAAACTTCAAACCAACTATCAATACTTACAATATCCACCTTTTTTAAATACGGACGATTGATTTTCTCTTTAAACTTCGCTTCATAAGAAGGGTCCCAGCTTGCTGTTAACCACCAGTTCATTTGATACAAAACATTTCCTTTATACTGATTACGAACAAAATCAATTGTATCGCTCCAGTATCCTTCTGCATACTCCATATTCACGAAATTAGAAGCAATCTTTAGTCCATACACATTGTATTTACTTGTAATGGAATTAAAAATATCTTGCAGAATAACCGTCTTCCAATTCCAGAAGAAATCATTAATGTTACTTGGGTTCCATTCTGTCTCTCCAACATTCCCCTGCTGAATATACGGGAACGGTTCCACTATAACTTGAATATTACGCTTTAATAATTTTTGAATTAAAATAATAGCTTGTTGCTTTTGCGCTTGATTAATTACCATATTCGTAGAAGTCACATTCGGGATATCCACTTGAATCGGTACATTTACTGTATTTAAATTTAAGCGCTCCACATCCGCTAATACTTTCGCTACATTTCCAACTTCCCATACTGTTACGTTTCCTGATTTGATTTTTCCAGATTGAACAGTATTTACATCTGCCTGTACATTTCCTTGAAAACAAAAAGAAAACAACATAATAAACACTCCTAAAAAACTTATTAAACTCTTATTTTTCTTCACAACTTTCCCCCTATAATTTTTGGCTTTCTTGATTATTTTATACAACGTTTCATATATATTCCACAAAAAATCCAATAAATTTTTATTGATAAAAATGCTATTCATCCTTTATTCACATCTTACTCATACTAAGCCCCTAAAAATAGTAAGATAAATAAAAAAGGAACGGATTTCCGCTCCTTTTTTATCTTTTTACGATTATCAATCCATTTCCCTTTTAGGCTCTACCAACATGATGTGGGATTCCTTTTCAGTGAAAGGTTTATGCTCAACGCCTCTCGGGACAATAAACATCTCGCCCTTAGAAATTTTCACCTGTCCATCACGGAAATCGATGAACATCTCCCCTTCAAGCACAATAAATAGCTTATCCGTATCAGGATGCTCATGCCATATAAAATCTCCATTAGCTTTAAAAAGCTGAATTTGATCATCATTCATTTCACCAATCACTCGTGGATACCAATAATCGTTAATTTTAGATAACTCGTCATTTAGTTTAATAGGTTGGTAATGGATAATAATCCCTCCTCATTTTTAACTTCCACTATATTACAATAATCTAAGTAAAAAAGTCGTCATTACGCTTAAAAAGAAAATGCTCCGGCCAGAACTTTTCATTCAGATAGTACAAAGGAGTGATTTCAATGAAAGTTCTTTCAATCCAATGTTTCCTTTAACTCTCCATAAGTATAGAACAGTGATTTTCAAATAAGAATGGACCCCTGTTGACATTAGTATGGATTATTGATGAACTTCTCGCGATATTTAGTAGGCGAAATGCCAACTCGCTTCTTGAAAACTCTACTAAAATAAAAAGGGTCTGCAATTCCAACAGCCTGCGAAATTTGTTGTACAGACACACCACTTGTACATAACATTTTTTGAGCCATCTTTATACGATAGTTCAATAAATATTCTGCTGGCCCCATACCTGCATGCTTTCTAAACACGTAAGAAAGACGATTTCGATTAACATTATTTTGTTCTGTAAGCGTATGTATTGTAATATCTTTATAATAGTATTGGCGAACGTAACTAGATATTCGTTCGAATAAAGTATGCGACTCATAGTTGTTTTCTCTATTGACAACACTTAATAAAGCTTCATTCAACGCTTCGCGAAACAGCATTTCGGTCTGAAGCATCGAAATGCCTCCACGCTGATTATACACATCCCAAAGACGCATAAGTAATTCGACAAGACGAGGAGATTGTCCTGTTAATAATTCAAAATGCTGATGAGTAAAGCCAGAGTCTTCTCGTTCTGGATTGCTTATCTGATATAAAACAAGAATATATTCCCAGTTTATTTCACCAAGCATTTTATGGGCTAATGTCATTTTTGCACCCCCATGTATAACTTTTCCTGGGGAAAGGATATACGGCGTACCATTAAATTGAAATTGCGTCTTCCCTGTAAGTGGAAATACAAATCCTGGGAAAGAATCTGTAGACTCAGCACAAGGCACACCTGGATTTTTAGCATAACGATATACTCCTTCTACTCGGAAAGGATTATTGGCAAGATACTCTGCTAACTCATTCACGTCCAACTTCACAATGCACGCCTCATTTCAATAATAATTTTCTTGTAATTCGCGAGATTAATTGGTGTACATTCTGGGCAACGCTAAACTAAAAATAGTACATACGACTTAACAAGATCTGGTTATTAACCTATAAATATATTGTTTTTCATTTATTGACAAAAGTATCCTCCCTATATTATTGATAATGATTTTCATTGTAGTTTGATAAAAAAACATTTGTCAAGTTGGATGGCGTAGAAAAATGACGAAACAAGGGGTACAGAGGGACCGTTCTGTTGCAAATAATACCTGGTCTTTGTTAACTAATTCCCCTCAAAACTGGAATAATCATGTTAATAGTTGTAATGGCTTTATTTGTTACAGCACTTGCAGCATGTGGAAATAATCGTAATCCTGAAGAAGTTGCTACAGCGTATTTCGAAGATGGAAACAGCCTACTATCAAATTAAATGATAGTAGGCTGGCTGTTAAAATTATTTAAGAACTGGGTTATGTTCTAAATGATAAGCTTTCATTATCAAAAAGATTATTACTAGTCCCTCCACAAACAAAAACACCCTATCACTTCGGTTCTAAATTTAGCACCTTCCCCTCTATTCCCTCCGTATTCAATGTAGTCGTATGATACGTTCCACTTACCCAATCATCTATTTGATCATGATACCAATCACTTCTAAAATGTCCCGATTGTCCTGGTCCCACTATATGATAACCGTTTGACATATCTTTCGTATCAATAATGAATCTCCAAGACGCTCCGTGATTTACAATGCCGTTATCGCCGTAACTCGCTGCTTGCACGGTAACTTGACTTCCGCCAATCGGGACTGGTTTCTCACGATTAAAAGCGAGTAGTGCTAACATACTAGATGATTTTGAAATTGGATGTGTAAAAGCGAGTTGATGGTAATCGCCCCACTTCCACTCTCCAACATCCGGTCCATATTCCTTCTGCAATTTCTTCATTACATTCTCGTACGATGTATGCACAACTTTTGTGAAACCTCCGTACTTCGTAAACCACGCGCTATTTTCTCCCGCTACTTCTTTTCGAATCAATTCATCAACAACTTGTGACTTCCCTTCAAATAACTTCATTACATCTTTCGGTATTTCTTTTGAAAATAACGTATTTGAAATCTCTTTCATTAATAAATAGAATATTAATGGTGCCGGTTCATCTTTACTATCGTAAAAATTCCACTTTGTTAATTGGTTTACGCCTTCTTTCTCTACCTCATTTAAAGATGCTTTATTTAACTCTTTTAAAAATATAGGAGTAAACTCTTTCCCGTATAAATTCTTTTGATCCATCTGTAACTCTTCTAAATCTTTCACCGTATACTTTTCCTTCTCTTGTAAAAATTCTTGAATACGCATTTGCCTATATGGCTGCGCCCACGTATTGCTAATATGATACGGATAATCATCATCAACAATTTTATTATTCGCAGTTGAAATAAATCCTTGTTTTGGATTGATTACTTTTGGAAGTTGATTAAACGGGATATACCCTTCCCATTCATATTCATCTGTCCATCCTGGAACAGGCAAGCTACCATCGCCTTTTTTACGCACTGGTATATTTCCATTCGCTTTATAAGCAATCGTGCCATCGTTTGATGCAAACACAAAGTTTTGGGTTGGTGTATGGAAATCTTGAAGAGCGGTTTCAAACTCCGTCCAGTCTTTTGCTTTGTTCATATTTAATACAGCTTTTAACTCAGCTGACGGTTCTAAAGCAGTCCACTTTAAAGCAAATACTGTTTTCGTTTTCTCCTTCCCCTTATCCGCAAACTCTGAAATTACTGGCCCATGCCTCGTAATCGTAACGTTATAAGGAATTGTCTTCCTGCCTTTTACTTTAATAGACTCGTCAACAACGGTAGCTTTCTCCCATTTATCGTTATACAGAAATTCAATTTCATTATTAGGATTTCTCTTCTCAATATATAAATCTTGCACATCAGGCCCCGTATTCGTAACGCCCCACGCTATTTTGTCATTGTGTCCTAATATAACACCTGGTACTCCAGCGAAAATAACGCCACTCACATTTAAATCTTTCATTTCAAGTCTCGTTTGATACCATATAGAAGGTGTCGCAAGAGATAAATGAGGGTCATCTGCTAAAATCGGCTTACCTGACGCACTCTTCTCACCACTCACAACCCAGTTATTACTACCGTTAAACTCCGGGGGAATTATCGTTTTTGAAAAACTTTGCGCTACGTCCACATTTGTATTTTTCAGTTCAGCTAGCAATCTAGGAGCATCTTTCGGATATTTAGGAAATAGCTCTTTTGCTTGCTCTTTCGAAAGGTTTTTCAGCGCCCAATATCGAAACGCCTGTCCATGCCAATGTCCTCCTAAGTCAAACGCCATATACTTTCCAATTGTTAAAGAATCCACGATTGACCATTCAGAAGGCTCATAACCTAATATAGTAAACTCAACCGGCAATTTCTTTTCCACTTTTGCCTCACGTATAAAAGCGTTCACCCCATCAGCAAATGACTGCAGGGCATATTTTGCTTCTCCATCATATTGACTAACTGAAGCTTCTGCCGCTCGCCGTAAACCGAGTGTTCGAAACAATTTATCTCGGTCAACAGCTGCTTCCCCAACAACTTCACTTAACATACCAGAAGCTTGTCTTCTACTTAAATCCATTTGGAACAACCGATCTTGCGCTTGTACATATCCTTGCGAAAAATATAAATCATGTGCATTTTCCGATTTAATATGCGGGACACCTTTACTATCCCGCTTCACCGTAACAGCGTGTTGTAAATCCTCTAGCTTTATCGTTCCATCTATCTTTGGCATAGATTTCAGCGTATATATATTCAAAAAAATCGCAGCGGAAATAACTAAAAAAAGAACGATACTACTAGCCCAAATAAAAATTCTTTTTCCTCTTTTTCGTTTCTTCTTTATAACGACTTCCATATAACCACCCCTTTCTCACACTATTCGCTTCTATAGTAAAAGAACCTTTTAGACTAGAAAAAATCCTTATCCAAACTATGGATCATACAAACCGAATACTTCTCTCCTATGGATTCCTTCACTAAAATCTATTCGTTCTTTCTTACACCAATTCCTCAAAATCCCCTTCACATAAACTAACGTTTTCTTATTATTTTCAAACGCAATTTTAAGTGCCTCTAACACTTTCTCTCCAGAAAGTCTTTGTATCCAATTCTTCAATTCCTTCACAATATATGGGGATAAACTACTAATATTTTGTTCATAAAACTTATAAACTTCACTATTTGGAACGCCCTCTTCTATGGTTTCTATCTCTTCCTCTTCTTTTTTCTCTTCAATAACTACTTGTGAACTACTATTATCCTCTTCTTCTGGCATACCAAAATACTGCAATAATAATGGAATCGTGTATTCTTCTTCAAGGCATTTACGTAAAAATATATGTATGAACTCATTACTTTTTACAGTCTTTAACTCACGTAATACGCACTTCTCCACATTCGCATTTGAAATAGGGTTATAGTGTAACCAGTTTATTATGAATACCTCTTTCGTTTTCGTATCATATAGAATCTTTCCATACTCAACAAACCTGTTTAGCAGCTTCTCAACAGTCTCCATACTATAACCTGTTTCAAGCTCTGCCACACGCTTCGGTAATATGTAAATACCACATTGCTTTGTTTTCGTACCAGTTAACAAATATATGTAAAAATAACGCTCCTCTGGCGTTAAATCTAATATGAATTCATCTTGCCAAAAGTTCACCTGCACATTACGGTATACCGCCATATGTTTCCCTCCACTCTTTGCTAGTAAATAGGAAAATTTTAATCCTTCATTATAAAGATAGGCATGCGGGAATGGTTTTGGCATTCGAATTACAATTTTTTTACTACTACAACGCCGGTTTCATTTTTTCGCGCTTGTTTTGTTCTTGTAGTTGTTTTTGTTTTTGTTTTTTCTTAGTGATTTATTACTTGGTAGGGGCTTATGAGGGGCTTGGAAGGGCATTCTACATTACAATCTATCAAATACAATTTTTTCTTCCTACTAAATAGGAGCTATTCCAAATTATTATTTTGGATAGCTCCTTTCAAATTCTTCTTATTTTTTACTTCTACCAATGTCAGCTTCTACATACAATTTCTTCTGCTATTTGCGGGCAGTAACACTCTCATTTCAAAATTCGGTGAATAAACTGCTCGATTGCAATGCGAGTGACCCTCACTGATTAAAGTTTCATTTTATTTTTGCATTGAATCTAACATCTTCACAATAAAGGCAGCTGCCTGACCACGAGTTGTTGTGCCTCGAGGATCAAACTCATTATTTCCAATACCATTAACTACCTTTAGACTGTATAATCGTTGAACCGATTCTTTGTATGTTATTAAATGCTTATCTGTAAATGGTAATGCTACTAACTCACCTGTAATTCCTTTATATCGTAATGCTTTGTCAATCATAATAGATACTTCTTCACGAGTAATTGGTGAGTTAGGATCAAAAATCCCTTCACCACGACCATTAATAATTCCTGCACTTGCACAACGTTTAATACCGTCATGAAGTGATGGATGTGCCTCATTAATATCTACAAATGACTTATTTCCCTCTGGTAGTTTAAGAGCATTCGAGATTAATTTCGCAAACTCCGCTCTCGTTACATTTCGATATGGCGCAAATACACCATTACCTTCGCCTTGCATAATACCTAGACTGTTTAATTTACGAATATGCCCTTCAAACCAGCCACCTGTAATATCATCTTTTGGTTTTTGTACTTCTTCCTTTGGTACATTGTAGTTAATTTTAATCCAACTTGGGTCATAGAAAATCCATTCTCCATTACCTACTTTATACCAACCATTTTTAACCGCTAATACTTTGTAACGATCTCCGTTTGAAGCTTTACGTACAACACGATGTTCAATACCCGCATCACTACGTACATTGATGCCACTACCATTTACCACTAGTTCCATGCTAGGTTCAGCTGGATTATTTTCATTTGGATTAAATGAGTCATTTTTATCTTGTAAAGGCGTATCAATCTGCGCATTTATATTTGCATACCACTGAATTCCTTGTACGAAACCAGCCCAATTACCACGTGAAATTAAAATGTCAGGACATTTTTTCCCGCTCCATTGTTGATGCTTGTAAATATGATCTGCACCAATTCCTTCTTTGTTCATTAAATAACCTGCAAGTCGTTTTGCATTTTCTAATGCTTTATTGTAATCACCATCTTGGTTAACCGCGATCTCGATACCGATAGATTCCCTGTTTCCTGATCCATTTCCATCTCCTGCATGCCAACCATTTTCGTTTGTTGGTAAGTGTTGATAAATTTGTTTATCGTCTACAGTAAAATGCCATGAAGCTGTTCGGAAAGTGCCTTCAGTTGCTTGCTTGTATAAATATTTCGCATGATTTTCAGCATTAGCACCAGCGGCTGTATTTGCGGTCTCATGAATTGTAATGTAACGTGCTTTCATCGGATTTGCAGGACGAATATCAGGATTTCCTGCTGGAACAATCCACTCCACAAATGGAACTCCTGCAAGTGTTCCATATTTCTTCGTACTCTGTGCGCTATATTGAATACCTCTTGGCTTTGCAACAGGTTTCATTTGACGATCAGACCCATCATTTCGACCATCTACAGATTCAAATGCCTTTTCAATGTTTGAAATAGCTTCCTTTTCTGCTACTTGCCCCTTCTTAGCATCTTGCATTTTGTTTAATTCTTCTGTTTCATCATGTTTATGCTTATATTCTTCTAAAAGCATTTTTTCATTTTCAGATACTTCTGCTTCGTTAATTTGTACATGATTAGGAACTTCCAACTTGAAATTAGAATAATTTAATCCGCTCGATCCGTGTTCTCCTTGGGCAATATTAAGTTGATCAGTTTGAGAGTTGTTTATCTCTTCTGCTGATACTGATAAAGGTACGCTCCCTAAAATCACTAGACTTGTTGATAGTGCGATTACTTGTTGTTTGATTGTCTTATTCATTATTATAATAGATACATACACATTCCCGCCGTGTATGTATCTCAACCTCCCTTTATTGTCACATTAATTTTTTAAAATATGAATCTACTATGTACTTCTAATACATTTTCTTTTTATTTATATATTTAAATTACTATATTTTATACCCATTAAGAAAATATTTATATGTCATCCCTACAGATGAATTTCATCTAACATACTTTTTATAAAATTCGTCAACAAACATTATTTTACAACTAATTACAAATGCCGTCAAAATAATCAATTTAAACTTAAACAAATGACTGGCACACAAATTTATATAAATTGGGATGGCGTGTTAGTAGACGACATGTTAAATGATGAGGGCAACCAATTCGCAATGTACTACTTTAACAATAAGGATGAGTGGAAGTATATAGATGATTACTCAGGTATTTTTACAGACGATGGAGAAACTCTCTACCACGTGCAAGTTACTTGAGAAAATTATTTCAAATTAAAAGAAGTTATTGATAATAGCTATAATTTTTGGAAAGACAACTTACAAAATATATAATTATAACAAGTCGATTTCTTATTTTAATAAGGAATCGACTTTCTTAATATTTAATTTGCTGATTAACATCTCACTCAAAAATTATTTTACTAACGATACTATTATAGATACCGAATTATCTATAACGGAACGTTCTGGGCGTGATTTCATTAACACTGTTAATCCAATTAAGGACGTGACTAATGTTTGCGCTAATGCTTTAGCGTTCAAATCACTTTGTAGTTCTCCTGATCGAATTCCTTTCATGATTAATTCTTGAAAAATAACTGCAAGATACATTTGGTGTTCTCTAGTCAGTACTTCAAACTTTTCATTATGAGGAGCAAGCTCAACCATTGTGTTAATACAAAAACAGCCTTTACTGAACTCTTTTTTATATTCCTCTTCCACCATATTTTCAAAAAACATCTGAATTGCTTCTTTTACAGATTGTTCGTTTTGAAGTTTTGTTCGTATACGAGCCGCATGTAAATTTGTGTATCTCCTTAATGCCGCTTCAAATAAGCCCTCTTTATCACCAAAAGCTGAATATAAACTCGGTTTTTGTATTTCCATTCTTGCAGTTAGATCACTTAATGAAGTAGCAGCGTATCCTTTCTCCCAAAAAAGTTGCATAGCAGCATCCAAAGCTTTTTCTTCATCAAATTCGCGTAGTCGAGCCATTTAAAAATATCCCCTTCCTCTACATTTTCAAATTATAAACTAACACTTTATGTACCAATCAGTATATTATATATCGTATTAAATTATAAACGATGTGTCAAAGAAAATGGAATTAAATCAAAAGAAACTTGACATATATATTTACTCAAGATTATATTTTACTTACAAAATAACATACCGTTCGGTACGTTATTTACAACAATACAAAATGGAGCTGATTTTATGAATAGCAAGGAAAAGATGATGACCACTCTTAAACATAATGATCCCCAGTTACATTCACCTATTAGCACAAACATGTCCCGCTACATGACTCTATTATTCGCAATAGCTTGCGGGATGGCGGTGGCAAATATATATTTCGCTCATCCGCTACTTGATTCTTTATCAAATGAATTTAAGATTAGTCATTCAACTATCGGTATTGTGATTACTATTACTCAAGTTTGTTATGCAATCGGATTACTTTTATTAGTTCCACTTGGTGACTTATTAAACCAAAAAAGACTCATTATTGTTCAAATGGTTTTATCCGTTATCGCTTTAATTGTAATTGGGACCGCTCCCTCGGCCATCGTACTTTTTATAGGTATGGCCTTAGTAGGAATTCTTGCAACAGTTACGCAAACACTCGTCGCATACGCATCAATTTTAGCAAATCCAGCAGAACGTGGACGCATAGTAGGTTTCGTTACAAGCGGCGTTGTAATAGGCATTCTCCTTGCGCGTACATTTGCAGGCGCATTAACAGATTTAGCTGGATGGCGATCCGTTTATCTCACCTCCGCTACACTTATACTATTCGTAACTGTTTTGTTATATCGTAATTTACCTACTCTTGAACAGAGCAGAATGACAACTATGCCTTACCGGAAGTTAATACGTTCTGTACTCTTATTATTTGTAGAAGAACAACTCTTACGCATTCGCGGAATATTAGCATTGCTCATTTTCACTTCATTCAGTATTTTATGGACTTCTTTAGTATTACCTCTAAGTGCTACACCACATAATCTTTCACATACAGCTATTGGTGCGTTCGGCCTTGCTGGAGTTGCAGGTGCATTAGCTGCTACTAAAGCTGGACAATTAGCTGATAAAGGATTAGGACAAAGAACAACTGGCATAGCTTTATCTTTATTAGTACTTTCATGGCTCCTAATTAAATCTATTAATCACTCTCTATTATTACTAATTTTCGGCATTATCCTCTTAGATTTAGCGGTGCAAGCTGTACATGTCACCAATCAAAGTATGCTGTTCACAGTGCGTCCCGAAGCAAGAAGTCGACTTACTGCCAGTTACATGATTTTTTATTCTATCGGTAGTGCAACAGGTGCAATTCTTTCAACAAATACGTATGCAAAATATGGTTGGGATGGCGTATGCATATTAGGTGTATCTATTAGTGCTTGTGCTCTTTTATTTTGGATAATAACCTTGCGGCGATCATCACAGCTGAACGAAGAATAATTCATTTATGATTAATACGTGTTTTTCTACAAGACTATAGAATAGCATTTATTTTTTAACACAAATCAACGGCATTTTCATATAAAAAATGCCGTTGATTCACAATTTCATAATAAGAGATCCTATACTATCAAAATACATCTATTACAAATTCCCTTTAACGTTTTCAACAATTTCGTTTATCGTATTTCGATCAAACTTATCACTAATTTCGTATGGCTCACGATCTTCTACTAATTGTACGCCGACGATATCGTTGCGATTTTTACCATATTGCACTTCAATAATAGACCCACGCTCTATTTGTTTCCAAACGAGACTTGCTTCATCTTTATTATCTAAAATAATACAGTCCTCAATATTTTCATCAATTCCAATTAACCTATTATCATCCATATATCCAATCTCGTATTGTTGCCGTTCTTTCGCTTTGCCACTTACTAATATACCTTTGCTACCATATGAATAATCCATATAGTCCTTTTTCTCCGTTTGTACCGCTTTCGGCTTTTGTGCTTCAGTTTTTTCAGTAGCCCCACAACCTGTAATAAGACTGATTGGAATAACCACTATTAATACTAATCTAGTGAATTTCTTTATCATTTGTAACCAACCTCATATATTTAATGTAAAACTCCATTTATTACTCTATTAAAGAATAACATGATACTAAGTAAACAGAACGAAAGATAACATATTATTTACATACCCACACTTTAATGAAGGACCAGACCATTTAAACCTAGTCCTCCATAACTTTAGCTTTGCTTCACATACTTAATTGTATGAAATGACGTCTCATTAAATAATCGCAAGTTTTCCCCATCATAATCTTGAACTTTATATGCTATTTTCTTTTTTTGAATTGTATCTTCTACACCGTCTACTAAACGTTTATTGAGATGTAAATAGATTGTAAAAGCTTCCTTATCATATTCCCAAGTGCCTTCAATATAATTCTTTTTATTTGGATACTCATCTTTACCATACGTTTCAAATGTCTTATCACCTTTTAAAATAAGTGACATAATGAAACCGTCTGTTCCTTTGAATCCCCAATTACCAATTAATTCCGTACCATCCTTCACATTCTTCATAACGTTATCCGTATTAATTCCAGCTTTCTTATCTAACTCTTTCAAATCTTTCACAGATACTGTACCGTCACCGATTTTAATATCCCCTTCAAGGTCTTTGAATGCCTTAAGCCAGTAAATATCTCCTTCTTTCACTAACTTTTCGGATTTCTCCATTAACTCTTTATCAGTCTTATCGCCTTTTTCTCTTTTTTCTTTTCGGGTGAATATTTCATTGATTAAAGAAAAAGACTCTCTAAAATAACTAATTGCTTTTTCAAAATCCTTTTGTTGATTTACATACTCTGCAGGGGGATCTATCGACTCGAATTTATCTAACGTTTTATTTAATTCTTTCACACTATCTACTATATCTGATTTCTTTTTCTTACCGTCAAAAACCTCTCTTGTAATATTGTTATGCTCCGCAAACAACTTATCAAACTCTATCCCTAATTTATACACTTTATTAGGATAGTCTTCCTTTGAAACTTTTTCTTTCTTACTATTAGACTTCGATTCTTTTACTTTAGACTCTTCTGTTTTCTCCTGTTTAGAAGTGTTCGTTTTCTCAGACACTCCACAACCAAATAACAACATGACCGGAACTGCTACCCCTAGTAGTTTCTTTGCATTCATGACTGATTTCTCCTTCTACTTGAATAGATTACTCTTGCTATATCCATCCTCTTTTTTTATCTTGTAATTAAAGTTACAATCGCAATAACTCCTAGAATCGGTCCCCAATATTCCATTTTTATAAAAAATAATGAGTGCTTTTTGTTAAACATAACTTTTTCACCAGTTTCGGCATCTATATAAACTTTCCCATCTGGCTTATTAATATATTTACCTAAATACCAAGACATAACCCCTGATATAATAAACATTACCGCCATTGGCCAACTATGGTCTTGAAAATATGTAGCGTCCCCCGTTATAGATCCAAAGATAGCCTTACCCAAAAGAGTATTAATAATTACAATAATTGCGACTAAAAAACCCCAACCAGACCAAATAATCATCTATTTCTCCTCCTAAAGCGTACAACTTTGTACTTTATGTTAATTTGAACTGCAAACGAAAATGTTTAAAAAACCAAATATTCAGACATTAATAATTATATTTAGCTTACATTCGATTCTAACTTTAATGTTCTAAATGCAAATGAACCAGATATAATTTGTAAAATTGTCGGAATAAGTAAAAAGAATAATGACATAAATAACATAACTATAGGAATCACAATCATACAAACTCCATAAACTTTATTATTAACCTTGTTTACTAAACACGATAAAATGAACAACCCTATTTGAACCGTTAAAATAATAGAGTAATAAGCTAAAAGTTCGTAATCAACCCCTTCCATAATATTAAACGCTACAACTATTAATATTATGGAAATAATAATTCCCAAAATGCCACCAATTAAACCTAATACAAATTCAGGCGTTCTTTTCAATTCAATCCCCCTTTTATGAACCACTAACTGCTTGTATATTTTTCCCATTCACCATCATACCAAATATTCATTGGAAAAACTATACATACTTTTCATTCTTCCTTACCTTACAATGACCTTCTTACCATTATAGATAGCTTGTAGCAGTCACAAAATCAAAACCTTCAAAATTACTAACCGAATTGTCATACTGAAAATTATAAATTAATATGATAGAATTGTAGGATTTCTTTAATTTAACTTCTTCGTTAATTCGAGAAAGTATTTTGTCATCATATGAACATCCCGTTAATAACATAGAAATGTCATCACTTGCTTCTTCTAACACTTCCTTTTCAATAAAATCCTCATCTACATCAATCATATCTATATTAAAATCAACAAAAAAACTCGCTGGTATAGCGTCTCCTTCTTCATCATACGTAACATCTATATATGTATCCAACTGATTTTGTGTTTTCATATTACCTAACCATATTGAAACTATTCCATGTACTTCCATTGTAGTTCTCCTTTATTTTTTATCTTGCAGAACCAATTCTATAACTTACCGACTACTTTAAAACTCATAATTTTTATGAAAAACATTTCTTCTTTCCATTTAGTTAAATGGGGTTATTCGGAAATTCACTATCATACTTATTAATTAGCGCTTTATCATTTTCATTAATTGGTACTTCACCTAAGTATTTATGTTTCCAAATAATCATTTGATCACTAAAACTATATTCTGTGTCGAGCTAATTGGTATAATCGAAATGCATGTTAAATTCCCCACTATGTTCCAGAGACATTGTAAAAGAGTACCAAAGCTCTTGCTGATTATCTTTGAAAACATTTCTTAATTCCTTACTCACTTTATATAAAGAATCTTCTTTCCTTTCAAACTCCTCTTCATTAACTTCGTATTTAAAAGGAATTTCTACACTATACTTATAATTTTCTTTATTTTCAGGTGTATTATAAAAAAAGTACGTCCCCCCTCCAGTTTCCGATATCTGAGCATAAAAATAAAATTTCTCCCATTCTTCTGGAATCATTTCATTAACCGTTTCAGCTATTTCTCTATACAACTTGTTCATTTCTTTTTCCACTTTAATCAACCTCCTGCGCGATTTCTAATCATTTTCTCAAATATCCCTTTTCCTTCTATTTCATAAACCATTTACTTTATTGCTCTATTAGCCTCTACAATTACTATTAATTTACCGATTTTACCATACCCACTATTTAACTACTAACACAACATTTTTTATAAACACTTTAAAAATTTATTAATAAACTAAAATAAAAAGCATTAGATGCAAGAATCAAATCCCGCATCTAATGCTTCTCAGTTTATTCAGCTAGAACTTTTAGAAACTCTTCAAAATTATTACTCGCAAAATACGTCACGGGTTCTAAATCTGCAGACTCTTCATGATTCCAAACACATACAGAAGGTTCTTCGTTATTCCCTCGGTAGTCTAAACATACAAAATCACCTGCAAATAAAACTGCTATTGGCAATAATTCTACCCCTACTAAATCTTCATCAGAAACAATTCTCTCTTCTAACTGAGTTCTAACAACCCCAATATCATAAAATTCATCATCACTTTGGCCAGTAACTTTTAGTATACACAAAAACCTATCAATAACATAACTATGATTATTACAGACGAAACTATCTTTTATCGGAACAGCTCCATTATTCTTTTTAATAAATTCTTTATATGCACTAGGTAATTTAATTCTCCATTTCCTTTCTTTCTCAGATAACAAAGTATCGTCTGGTACTGGATAAATTACAGAACCATCTTTAATTTCCATAATACTTATACCTCCTCAATTTTATGTTATCTTGGAGCATCTGCCCACATACCTTTTGTTCTTCCACCATTATGAGGTGTGATATTATGAATGCCAAATGGAACTAATTCCATCTTACCAGGCACTTCGGTATGATGCCAAGTCATTCCTTTTTGAGTTCCACCAATTTGTTCATCTAACCATTTAAATTGGTGTTTATCTGACAACTTCCAAAACTCTTCAGGCAGATGAACTGTTTCCTTAACTAGATTCGCACTAGCAAAATCAGCAAATCCATATCTCATACCTTCTACTTTATTTACAGTTATTTTTGGAATATGACCTTTTGATATAGCCATTTCTTTTATCTTTCTTCTTTGAGATGAAGATAAACTATCTCCACCTGGAATATTATCGTCCCAAGACCATGGTCTATTAGATTCCACATGTTCTTTATATACTTTTGCATAGTCATTTATAACGTCATCAAAATTCTTACTTCCATTAATAAATTCGTCTATATTTTTTAAATTAGATTCACTTACTCCCTTACTACCTTTACCCGTACCCTTAACCCCACCACTCTCCAAATTCGAGATCCTACTCTGAATACTCGCCTTTGAGGCATCATGGGCTTCTTGGAATTTCCCGCTATAGTTCGTTCCAGTTCTAGCGACACTTCCATCTGGCAGTATTTCTACACCTTTTACGAATGGGGTTACGGAGTCCACACCTTTTGCTAATGTATTTCCAATTATATAATACCAGTAATTTGGGTTAGCCTTAATTCACAAAAATAATTTTTATAAATTTATAGCATGCTTATCTATTAAAAAAGCACTTGTTGCCTTTAGTAGACAATCAAGTGCTTTAAATTTATATGTTTTTAAGTAGTATTAAATTTGTAAGTTTTTTAGTAACAGTTCGACAGCCTTACATGTTGTGACAAATCCTAGGTAAAACTTACAAGTTTATATAAATGCATTCTACTTGTAGTTATTGCTTAATAAATATAGAATACATTGTTTTATTCTCCTATTAACTTCTTCCTCATTTTATGTGTTTCTAAATCTGCTAATCTAACAGGAATAGGTAAATGACTCTCATTATTAATACAGTTCATAACAATTTCAGTACTTGTATCTAAATCAATCCAGTTCCCACAAGAAACAAAAATAGGTTAAACACTTTGTCGTAATTAAAGTTCAACCATAGATTTCTATTGTTCATCCTTAAATTTCAATTGTGAAATGAGACTTTCTAAACTATTAGTTATTCGTTTATACTCATTTAATTCAAAATCTTCAACTAAAATTTCACCTGTATTGTTGTCTAGCACTATTAACATGCCATTTGATTCAAAACCAATTGGGATAAATTTAAAAATATCCTCTTTAGATTCTGCATAGTCTTTGACAAGTGAAATAAAATAATCTGGTTCAATCCCTGGAATAACGGGGTGCAAATTAATATTATAAGAAGAAACCCATCCCGTTAATTCTAAAAACCAATATGAATTGAAATACTGCTTCACCGAATCATGTAACTGAACGTTATATTGACTTTCAATTTCATCAAAGGAAAATTCCACTCCCTTCTCTATTGGTTTCCAAGAAATATATCCATATTCATCTGCTTCACCCGAATATATAAATTCATCTACATCTTCATTCCATGCTATTTGCGGTAAGGACTTGTTGTACTCCATCCATTTATCTATAAATTTTTCAAAATAGTCTTTCATAACCTCTTTCATATTAGAAATCACTCCTTAATAAGTTTCTGTAGTAACTCTGAATAAATTTTATCTTTCCCCCATATTCCTGCCTCTTTTTCTATATTATGAATTCCACCGGAGCCTGGGTGTAGTTTTTGGGGCACTGGAAATGCTTGTCCACCTCCACCAATATGATGATGAACTAATTTGTCCCCCCCTAACACCTTTAACATCATATTGAGAGAAATATTCCCTAAACACCTTATCATTAACAGGACTATCAGTAAACGGATTCCTACCTTCTATTATTGCTCTATTATTCGGGCTGAATGCTTCTGGATGTCGATCAAGGAGTTCACTCCAAAAATACTTTAAATCACGTCTCCATCCTTCTGCATTAGTGTACTTTTCGCCTTTCCCAACAAAAGGCATCTCAACGACTGTACGTTGAGATGCAATATAAACTGGATCTATATTTTGAAGTTCTACACCACGATATGTTCTAATAGGATTATCAATATCACCCGTACCCTTAACCCCACCACTCTCCAAATTCGAGATCCTACTCTGAATACTCGCCTTTGAGGCATCATGGGCTTCTTGGAATTTCCCGCTATAGTTCGTTCCAGTTCTAGCGACACTTCCATCTGGCAGTATTTCTACACCTTTAACGAATAGGGATACGGAGTTCATGTGCAGTGATAATCAAGTTGTTTAATTTTGTGTCTAGAAATGCAATAACCTTCTGCCTGTTAATTTGGTACGAGGTTATTAAAGTTGTTTAAAAATAAGTTTTATTTGTTGCACTTTTTCATTTAAGTGAATAATAAAAGTGTTTAATTTCTGGATAGCTAATAATTAATAATCACCCCTTTAATATTCAATCCCAAACATTAAAAATTACTTCACCGATATTTTCTGGTCGCCAATATTTAGCATCTTTTAATTCTTCTGTTAAGTTGTGTTCCCTAGGTATAAAAGGCTTTTCTAAATAAGCTTTCGACAAAACTTGATAGTACGCTTCAAATTCACTTTCTAATATGGGCATATCAATAAAACTAAAAATAATTTTTCCTTCTACATTTTTATCCGCAAAAGCTAAGAAAGGATAAAACTCATGCAATAAAATAATAAATTCCTTATCGTCTATTATCACTATCACTTCAAAAAAATTTTTGGGATAGTGTGGTTGTATCCATTCTACTATTTTGAATTTACATGTCCTCAATACATCATAAAATATTCTCTTTGTTTCATTTTCATTATGGGAATTTAAATGTATTGCTTTCAAACCTGTAATATGTGGCGGTATTTTCACTCCCAAAACCTCATTCCCTTTTATTAACTAACCACAGATATCGAAACATTATTCCTTTTATTATACGAGAAACTCAAAAGATGGTATTAAATTTCAATTCTGTACGATTTTTTAAACAACTTTATTATTCGTGGTCAGTCCACACCTTTGGCTACTAGACCTTTAATGAAGTAGTCCGCATCATTAATCTTATCTACGGTTTTCCAGCCTTGTATTTTTAAATTTTTTAATAGATTATTTTCCTTAAGCGATTGTACCACATTATTTCTACGCTAAAACGCAAAAAGCACTTGTTGCCTCAAATAGACAATCAAGTGCTTTAAGTTTCATCTGTTTTTAAGCAGCATAAATTTGTAAGTTTTGTAGTAACAGTATGACACCTTTTATATGTGGTAACAACTACTACGTTAAAACTTACGAGTTTGTACGAGTTCGCTAGTTTCATGCACATTGTACACCATGGTGATACAATCATCATGGAGTACGTATTTTCAAACACACTATTATTTTTCCTGTCTACTTCACATATACTTTGTTTTTTATTCATGTATGTGGTTATAATACTTACAAAATCACTATGTTTTTTATATTAAGACCGCTCTTCTTCATACTTTTTCATTCTTGCCATCAGTTCTTTGTCTATTTCATCTGTTAGTTCTCTATTTAAATATTTATACTCAAAATATTCAATTCTATCTGAAGGTCCAAATTCTGAATCATTCCAGTTAACATAACTAAACCGAACTGTTAATTTCCCTTCACCATTCACAATCATTGTAACTGAAAACCATGCCTCTTGTTGATTATCAATAAATACTTGTTGTAATTGAACTGTCAAATCAAATAATTCGTGCAGAAATTGATTATAAATTTTTCTATCAACATTATACATTCTAGGTATATAGTGTGAATATTTATATTCTTGTTTTTCATCTAAGGTTGTATAGAAAAAATAAACTCCTCCTTCCCCATCTTTCACCTCACCATTGAAGTAAAACTCTTCCCATTCAACAGGTATCATATCGTTTATCTTTTCAGCAATTTTACGATAAAGTTTATTTAATTCATTTTCAAATGACATATTATTTACCTCCTGCTTTATTTAAAATTTCACGTATAACCGGTTTCTTCCCTTGAATTTGATATTCTACCATGAACGAATTTGGTCTCATTGATTGCCCACTATATACTGGTTCAATCTTTACTGTCACTTTTTTAGGAGGCTTTCCACCTAATGCATTAGCCCATTCTTTCTCCATGTTATACCATTCTCCACCTGACCGATTAATCTGTTTATTTTGAGCGACTAAATTATCAATGTCACCGGATCCATGGAATTGCGTCCCTATCAAATGCCCACCATCATCATCCGGCAATCTATCTTCTCTTCCTGCAGCCACTTGCATTCCTGTGTTTCGTTTTCCTTTTTGAAGTATTAATTCTCCTGCCTCAACATCTACTATTCTACCAAGCTCATCTGTTGTATATTTATAACCATCCTCGGTAACATAACGCACGTTTGGCGCAAGTTCTTTCCTTCCATTTTTCCCTTTAATAATGTGCTTCCCAAGATCTTTCTCTTTTATTTCAGTTATCTTAGGAGTTTCACCCGTACCCTTAGCCACACTACCTTCCTTACTAACTCCTGAACCACCACTACCCTTAGCAAGTTGATAAGCATCATCCTTAGCTGCCGTACTTGCCTTTGAAAACTTTCCGGCTACTTCTCCAACAGTTGAAGATTCTATATAAGGAAGCTTCATTCCTATTCCAGTATCCACCGTCCTAACTGCTACTGGAATAGGAGTATTTTTCATAGCATCTAGTGCATTCTTTAAAGTCTTATTTTCCTTAAGCGATTGTACCACATTTTTACCCAAATTTGGATTAAAACCAGGCATTCCGTCTTTGAATTTTAATAATTTGGCTAAATCAGCTAATTCACTCGTGCCTTTGAATGCTTTTACTCCTTTTCCTACTGCTCCAACAACTGGGATTGCATCTAATCCGCCAAAAATGATGTTTCCTACCCGCTCTTCTTGGCTCAATTTCCTATGTGTTCCCCAGTCTTCTCCGTCGATACCGCTTTTTATTTGTACACCTCCGTATACTACTGCGGCAGCGGCCCCGAGTGGCGGGCAAAGGATTGTTGTGATGATGATTCCTAGGCCTATTCCTATGTCTCGCACCATTTCTAGTTTTTTCTGTTCATCTTCTATCGATTTGTATTCAAATCCTCGTGTGGATGGGACTACTTTCTTATATTCTTCATAATTTAGTTTTGCATCTGGGTTTTGTTTTTTTAGTTCTTTGTACTCCGCTCTCAGTACGTTATCAAATGCAGGTGAATCTCTAAAAATATCTTCTACTGTTATTTTATCTTTTTTTGTTTTTATTGTTTGTGGTACACTTCCGTACCCTGCGTGCGCATCTGGTAATACTGTCGTTGTTGTGGAGCCAATTCGGTTATCTGTTTCGAAACTGAGAATAGATGTATCTCTCATTTTTTGAGCAAATTTATCCATTTCTACTAAAAAAGGTTTATCTATATGTTCAGAGACCAATCGCCCGGCTTCTCCGCAATATTTTTGTAATGTCGAATAGCTATCAAGTAATTCTCCTATTTTTTGCGATTGATCTTTTGGGTTAAAGTGTATACTGCCATCTGAGTCTAAATCTCGTATTCTTCCATCAATTTTTTTCAATAATTCATTTGCGCGCTGTAATTTTATGAGTGCATCTTTTGTAATTCGATTCATACCATCCCCCATGTTTTGCCATGGTTCAGGTCTATATTTCACATCCATTTCGTTTTCATCCCCCAGCCGTATGGTGATTTCTACAACTTACTTAATCTTTCACGTAATTGTTCGTCCTTTTCAAGCATTTCCACGCATACATTTCCTACAACTTTCGCCGACCTCAAATAGTGTTCAGACAATTCAAGTGTTTTGTGTAATATATCAGGATATTTTTCAATTACTCTCATCGCTTCACCTTTTTGATAAAAATCACTGCTTAATAAACTCTCAATATTCGTTCCAATAACGTCTACATGGATTTTATATATATCTTCTAATTTCATTACTATATCAAGTAGTTCTTGAAAATTAACTAATACTTCTTCTCCACCACCAGAACCACCGTCTCCCATTGATACTTGCATTATTCAATACCTCCTAACGAAAATTGTCTCGGATCAACTAATTTTTTATACGGCATTTTTAACACGTCATACAATTTCTTATTTACCGCATAGAGACTTACCCAGTCATATCGATTACGTTCTACATCAATTTGAACGAAATCTTCTCCTTCAGTGAAATATAAGAAACATTCCCATTTTCCTCCTCTATTACTACGAGGCCTCGTATACGTTTCTATCGCTATAACGTCTTTATTTGATAAATCTTTTCCCTCAAATGTTTGTTGTTCTGCCTCTGTCATTCTCTTTGAGAAAAATGTATCTTCTATTTCCCTCGGTTCTCTCAATAAGAAGGGAATGCGTGTTAATAATGAAAAATATACGTCCGGTTTTGGTATGTAGTCGATCTCGTATTTTTTATTTGGTTCTATTTCTGTTAATACAGCCACTCGGTCTTTATCCTCTTTTAAAAAGCCAATTAATACATTATTCATTCTCGTGTATTCATGACAATTTTCATATTCCTTTAATAGTTCAATTATTTGAAAAGCTGCAGGGGTAATTCCATTTTCACTTGTAAGTAGGCCTTTTTCTTTTAAACTCGTAGTTGCTTTCGTGACACATTCTGCATCAAGTAAAATAATTGCGTCACGGTTTGGCAATCCAAATATATCGGTAACCCCAGCTGCACCTGCGAGAACATATAATTCAGCAGGTGCAAAACTCATTTCTTTCCCCATTCTTTTATCCCTCGTTTCTCCATCACAATTGTTTTATCGCCCTTACTTCCGATTTATCTCCGTACGTTTGAATGCTTTTATCTAACTCTTTCAAAGCTTTCGTATGTCCTTCAAATGCCTCTACCATTTCTGAATTATATTGAATGATCAAATCAAGATAACTTAAAAATGCATCTCTCGTTTTTCCATTCCATTTCGCACCTGTGACATATGCTTTTAAGTCTTTCGCTTGGTTTAAAGAATCCTTCATACCATTTTCAATGTTTTGTGCGTAAGAAATGGCACTTGCAGTGTTACTTCCTATAATTTCAACCTCTTTACCACTCATGTTCGTTCCCTCCATTCTTTGTATACTTAATGGATAAGTTTTTCAATTTCCTTTTTCTTTTCTTCAAAAGCCTTGGTCGCTGCGGCGTATGCTGACGCTTTCTCCGATTCTGCTTTCGCTTTATATTCCAAATACTTTGCATAAGCTGTACTTTTTGCAGATCCAATATCGCTTAATGCACTTTTAAAATAGGATAATACTGTATTTAAGTCTTCATCCTTTTCATGACGTTTTTGTTCAAATTCAACTGCCGGAATTTTATTAGCTTCTAAGCCATTACTTTTACTCTCATACTCTCTCTTCGCTGATTCAGCCTCTTGAATGAATTGCTTTAACTCTCTTTCTTTATCTTTTAAATAATCATGTAAATCATCATACCGATCTCGTTTCCTCGCACTTTCTGTAAAACCAGACGCATTTAAAAAAGCATTATACAATTCATCTAACATCTTTCTCCCCCTTTAGCACAATAACTATGTAGTTAAATCCTTATATTTAAACATGAATATTCATTACATTAAGAATTAACAAATATTTTTTTTACATATTGCTATTTTATCAAAGGGATTTTAACATTTCCATATTTTATGAATGGCTTTCGCATTTTTCTTCAATAAAGTGAAACTTTAATCAATATGACTATGTATTTATTATTTCCTTTTATCCAATTCATTCATATTAAATCCTTGCTTGAGAGTAAGACCAGTTCTTTCTTATTTTCATCAACAACTATTTCTGGATAATCCCAATGAAGCGTATGAGTAGACTCCCTGATTCGTTTTACTATTCCTTTGGCTGTTTTATTTCTATATTCATTCCAATATTTTGGCTCAGTCGCTCTTAAAAGAACGATAGAAAAAGGATCTGATATGAATATCAGATCCTTAACTTTAATTTCTTAATACATACATCTTTTTACACGATAACTGGTTCGTACGTGCTCAAATTATCATACTCAGTTTTTACAATACTAGGCGGAAGGTTAACAAATCCTCAGATTCACCTTTTCTTGTAGCAGTGCATAATGTTTAATAAAATTAAAGCATATTTTTACTTACCAGACTTAATTTTTTCGTTATATTCTTCTAAAGTTAACCCTTTTTCTTTTAGATAAACGGCAACTTCTTTCCCTACATAACGATAGTGCCATGGCTCATACTTAATGCCAGTAATATTCTCTTTCTCTTTTGGATAGCGGAGAGTAAATCCATATTCTGCAGCATTCTTATCTAACCATTTGAATGCATCGGTAGTTTCAAATTTTGCATTTAAATCTTCTACAGTATTCTGCCATTCAACTGAAATAATGTCTAACGCTAATCCAGTATGATGTTCACTTGCACCAGGATACTGAAGATATTCCAATGCCTTAGCACTAGCCTCTTTATCCGACAAACCTTGAGATTTATAGCTTTTAACTGAAGCATCATAATAAGTTTGTTGTAATTTTATAGCTCGATAACCTGATCTTAAATAAAGATTGATTCCCTCTTTTTTTGCAGCTGCTACCATATCCTGATAGGAAGTTGCAATTCTACTATCTATTTTCATATTTGGCTTCGCATTTTGGGTGATACTTGTTAATTCAATTCCTAGTTCCTTTGATAACATATGCTCTCTATTTACAAGGATAATTCTCCAATCATTAACATCAGAGATAGGTAAAACATCTTTTTTCTTCGCATGTATTTCATTTTTATTTTTATCGTTATTATTAGTAGTTGCCTGAGATGTTTGCTTTCCACTACAAGCAGCAAGACTCCATCCCATTGCTAATACCAATGCTAAAATTATAAATTTTTTAATTGTATCTCATTCCCTTTTGTTTATTAGTCTTTATACCAATTTCCCAACACGTCTCTAGGAATCTCCTTGAAATCCTTCAAAGAAACGGGGCCGACAAATTTTTTAATTCCATGTTTTTTAGAATTTTCATCCGAATAATCTTTTAAAAATTGAATTTTAAATTGTTTCTTACCATCAGCATAGTCGGTTACTGTCGGTACGATTGCCGCTTGTCGTATACCAAAAGTTTTATCTTCATACTTAACAAATTGTACATAAGATAATCCTCCAACTAATGTTTCTAATTTTTCTTGCGCAGAAATAAGATTTCCAAGAGAATAATAGATTAGCGTTTCATGTCCATCTTTATTTTGTTTCCACTCAATTGGTTGAATTACATGTGGATGATTTCCAATTACTACATCTACACCTAAATCTGTTAAATATTGAGCAACTTCTTTTTGTTGCTTTGAAGGTGTGGAGGTATATTCTACTCCCCAATGCACCATAACAATCACCATATCAGAGCTACTCTTTGCCTTTTCCACATCATTTTGTATCGCTTTTTTATCAATTAAATTTAAAGCCCAAGACTTATCAGCTGGAATTTTAATTCCATTCGTACCATATGTATAATTTAGTAACGCAAAACGAATACCATTTTTTGTAATCGTTTTTATTTCATTACGCTCGTTTTTACTCTCATTAATACCTACCGGGATAACATCCGGATATTTTTTCCAGTATTCTCTTGTATTCGCAACACCTTTAATACCCATATCCATAGCGTGATTTGTCGCTTGCGTCACTATATTGAATCCAGTGCCCACTAAAGATTGGCCTACTTCTTCAGGTGTATTGAAAGTCGGATATCCTTGTACTTTTAAATTATTCCCGGCAATCGGAGTCTCCTGGTTCACTATAGCAAGATCACTTGATTTAACAGCTTTTTTGATATTTTCATAAATATAATTATAATCATATGAACCGTCTTTTTGTTTGCCATCTTTAATTACTGCGTCATGATATAAATTATCACCCGTAGCTATTAAATTCACAACCGATTGTACTTTTTTATCTTCCGTAAAATTAGGAGACTGTTGGATAGGACTTTTCTCTACCCAATTTGGTGCTTTTAATGATGTATCTATATTGGATTCAGCCGGTGGTAATGAAGCTTTAGATGTCTTAACATCAGTATTACCACAAGCGGTTAAAAGCACTAAAAAAATAAGACATACTAAAAAAAACTTTTTACTTCTCTGTAAAGTATCTAACATGTGATCCTCTTTTCTGTTTTATTCCTTATAACCTGTTCTAACAAATCATTCTTTAAAAAAACGTATTTTGGTTTTACCCTTAATTATGGAAGGACACTCTGTTACACCTGCTTCGGAATATACTAATAATTGTTTTCCGCTTTCTAGCAATCTATCGATTCCATCAGAAGTAATAGATTACTAGAAAAACATAATCCATCAGGATGTCGACTAGTTTGATATACCTATTCCAATTGCAATAACTCGTTTAATATTTAAACAAGATAGGAGAATCGTTCATATAGCCTCTTCTCTCGCTTTATGTTTAAGGTGCCTCCAAAAAAGGGATCGTTGCTGTACCCCTTTGCATAGTGCGAAATTTTTGTAACTAATTTCTTTCATTCAAGCGACAAACATTATACCGATAACAATAAGTAAGACCCAAGAACTTATTTTACCAATATACGAAAAAAGTAGCAATCTTTTGCCCCATATAAAGAAGCCAATTAGGAGAAATGAACGAGAGATTCATTCTATTCAATTCCTTCATTGATTAATAAAAAAACAAGCCACCCAACTATTGGATGGCTCTATACTATAAAGAGAATTTGTTATTGGATTACTTCAATTTCCCTTCAAAAACAATCTTCCTACCGCACGGCTCAACTACTGTTTTGCCGTCTTTCTTTACTTCATGAAAGATTGGCTCTTCCATACGACGAGACGGAGCGTAGCCTTCTTGTTCCATACGTGCTAAGCAGTCTGTAATTGTTTCATTTTCAAGTACTTCAAATTTCTTTTTATTAGGTTGTTTTGTCATGCCCTAACCTACTTTCTATTTTTCTTGATGCGAATTGATTTTTCATGTAGACCATATATAACATTGCGAGAATTCCCATTATAATCATAACCGCAATAAAAAAGCTTGTATACTGTATTTTTTCTATAAATACGCCGCCTAATACAGGTCCCATAATACTTCCTAAACTAAAAGCGATTCCGGATAATATATTACCTGCTGGTAGTAAGTGTCTCGGTAATAAATCAGTCATAAATCCAAGCCCTAAAGAGAAGCACGATCCAATAACCATACCCGCTAAAAGCATGCAGGCAAAGACGATCCAGTAATATTGATCAAATACGGCGGCAAGTAGAAAAATGCCCGTACTTATGCTAAACGTCCACGTTAATATACGGTCCCTTCCGTATTTGTCACTTAATATACCGAGCGGAATTTGTGTAATAATACCCCCAACTGCAAATGCTGGTAATAAGAAGGATACATCTGAAACAGACCACCCTTTACGAAGTGCGTATACTGGTAAGTTACTGTTTAACATCGCTTCAAGTACGCCATATGCAAGTGGACCTAGCAATGCAATCCATCCTAATCCAACAACTTGTTTATAACGAGAAAATGATGATTCACTCTTCACTTCTCTTTCATCTTGCGCTGGGAATGCATTTTTTGTTGGAAGTAGTAAAAGCCAACCTATTAGACAAAGTATAGTAGATATAATAAATGGTGTTGCAAGACCGTACTGCACAGTGCTTGCTAAATACGGACCAACGGCAAAACCAATTCCGAAGAATACACCGTATATCGATACTTGTCTCCCTATTTTACTTGGGTCTGATGTTGTCGTGATCCATGTTTGTGTTCCGACATGAAGCATATGATCTCCGACTCCAACTAGAAATCTAAGGATAAACCATACCCAAAACGAAAATGTTTGTGTAAAAAAGAATAATGAAATAATAACGAGAAACCCACCTATAACAATAATCGGCTTCATTCCAAACCTTTGCATCGGTTTTTCAAGAAACGGCGAAATGACTAATATCCCAATGTACAATGCCGTCGCATGAATACCATTAATACTTGAACTAACCCCTTCTTGTTCAAAAATCATTGCAATGGCAGGTAAGAGCATTCCTTGTGACAAACCCGAGATTGCTACAATCCCAACCATAATCCAAAAAGTAAAACGCATTGACATCCCTTTCCCTCTCCTTCTCACGCTTCCACTTTTCATTATAAACTGTTTCTGCAAATGCGTGTACGAATATTCATAATAAAAAAGAAGCTAAAAGAATGAACCTTTTAGCTTCCTATCCTTCCCAAACTTGCGCTTTCACATTGTAATGAAAGTGTTTAAAATATGGATTTTCATAAAATGAAGGTCCATATAAGTAATGTTGCATATGAGCTGTTAGTGGCTGCTGCATCTGTAAAGGAACTACAGCTGGTGAAACTTGCATATACATCGGATCTATCATTATTTTTGTATAGATATGATGATTATATGGCGAATAAGCGATTAAGGATGGTTTATGCATTGATAATCTCCCCTTATACATACAAATGTTATAGTATATGCAACACTTCTCATTTCGGGGATTATTTCTGTTCTAACCAATCCTCTACATGTTTTATAAATACATCTAAACAATCAATAAACGGCGAGTGTCCGCAATCTTCTAATACCTTCAACTCTGCATTTGGCAAATGTTTCGCTAATTCCTCACCGACTACTTGCGGTACGACATAATCTCTATCACCTTGTATGACGAGTGTTGGCGCTTTAATACGATGAATTTGCTTACTTCCCCCTACAACCCCGTTATGTTCATCTGAAATATTAAATGTAATGAGCGCATAATTCACATCTACGAAATTACGTTGCGTTAACATATCATCTAAATACTTTTCATAACGGTCCGGTTCAGGTTGATTATGTGTATATATTAATAGATTCCATACTGTACGGTAATATAGTTTGTTCATATTTTTTATCGCGTCTAATACTGGAGCGATTTGTACTGGATCTTGCGCAATTTCTTCTTTCGTCTTTACTAAACTTGATACAATCGGCTGCCCATTCGTATCTTTTTTAAAGATTGGGTATCCTTTCATTCCTACTGATTCTACTAAAATTAACTTTTCTACAAAAGTTGGGTGGTTCGCTGTAAATTGCATCGCAACGCCACCGCCCATTGACCAGCCCATTAATGAGAATTTCTCTAGCTTTAACTCGTCGATAAATAAATTTATATCTTCTACAAAGTCTTGTAATGAATCTATGGACTGATTATACGTTGATTGTCCAAACCCTCTTAAATCAAGAGCGTAAATATGGTATTGATCTTGCAACTTTTCAATAACTAAATCCCAATGTTGTGACGATGTCATGTTCCCGTGAATGAGTAAAAGAATATCTGTATTTCGCCTTCCAACTTCCTGATATGCAATCGTTTCTCCGTTCGATAGTGAAACAAACTCCATTGTTGCAGGCTTAATCATCACAAGTTCCCCCATTCTATTTAATAGAAAGAAAATTCTTTACTTAATTAAAGAATAGCACGTAGAATGTACGTTCGCAACATAAAACCTATAAGAATTTTTTACATAAATCAACATGTCTATTACTAGACAATTATTATAAAAAAGTATATAGTTAGCTAGGTAACTAATTTGAAAGGATCAAAATACATGGACGAAAAACAACATTTTTTTCACATCGTCAGCCAGACTTCTCGAAAGTTTACGAAGAAATTTAATGAACGTGTATCTCCAACAGGGTTATTTAGTGCGCAATGGGCTGTTATTTTCCGCATTAATCAAACTGGTTCTTGTACGCAAACAGAATTATGCCAGTATTTAAATGTTGAATCACCAACGATGACTCGTACGTTAACACGTATGGAAACGATGGGATGGATTATTCGTACAGAAGGTAAAGATCGCCGTGAGAAGCTCATTTCTTTATCCGAAACAGCGATAAAGATGATTCCAGTATGGCAAGAAGAAGTTGACACTTTCGAAGAAAAAACGCTAGAAGGTATTAACGAAGATGATTTACATCAAGCATTTCAAGTGTTACAACAAATTATTAAAAATTTAGATTAAATTGGAGGGATGACGATGCAAAGTGAGAAACTTTGGACGAAGGATTTCCTCGGAACTTGTTTTAGTAGTCTATTTCTCTTCTTAACATTTTACATGCTTATGACTACTCTGCCTGTCTATGTAATAGACGGCCTAAAAGGAAAACCTGAGGAAATTGGTTTAGTTGCAACTGTGTTTCTTATTTCTTCTGTTTTATGTAGACCATTCACAGGAAAATGGCTCGATGATTTAGGAAGAAAGAAAATATTATTTATTTCACTTTCATTATTTTTAGCCGCTACTGTTATGTATTTCGGTGCGCAAAGTTTATTCTTATTACTTGCCCTTCGCTTCTTACACGGTATTGGGTTCGGGATGGCAACGACAGCTACTGGTACGATCGTAACTGATGTTGCGCCAGCTCATCGACGAGGCGAAGCACTTGCATATTTCGGCGTATTTATGAGTCTGCCAATGGTAATTGGTCCTTTTTTAGGTTTAACAATTATTTCTCATTTTTCGTTTACTGTGTTATTTATCGTTTGTTCCGTATTTTCATTACTTGCATTTTTATTAGGGCTACTTGTCGATATTCCTCACGAAGCACCTGTTAGCAAACAAAAACGTGAAAAAATGAAATGGAAAGACTTAATCGAACCATCTTCTATTCCGATTGCACTTACAGGATTTGTTTTAGCCTTTTCTTATAGTGGTATTTTATCCTTTATTCCTATTTATGCGAAAGAACTCGGTTTAAGTGAAATTGCAAGTTACTTCTTTATTTTATACGCACTTGTTGTTGTCATTTCTCGTCCATTTACAGGAAAGATTTTTGATCGCTTCGGTGAAAATGTACTCGTTTACCCTGCTATCATTATTTTCACAATCGGAATGTTCATATTAAGCCAAGCACAAACTTCATTTTGGTTCCTTGGCGCAGGTATGCTAATCGGTTTAGGTTACGGGACATTAATTCCGAGTTTCCAAACGATTGCGATTTCTGCCGCTCCAAACCATAGACGTGGTTCTGCGACAGCTACGTATTTCTCATTCTTTGATAGTGGTATTGGTTTTGGTTCTTTCATTTTAGGTATTGTCGCAGCGAAATCCAGTTATCATAATATGTATTTTATCGCAGCTATTATCGTTGCGTTCACTTTACTTTTATATTATGGATTACACGGACGAAAACAAAAATTCAAGAAACAACCTACAGACGGAAAAATTTCCGCTTAACGTTAATAAGGAAAGTAAACTTCCCCGTTTACTTTCCTTATTTTGTATTTCTTTCAAGACGAGCGTATACTTATAGTAGAAATAAAAAGGAGGGCCATATATGAAACTAAAAAGATCTCCCCTACTCTTACTTATACTAACATTCATATTTGTAATTACAGGGCTTGGGTTTACTTACTTCAAACAAAATAAAACGACCCCATCAAAACATAATGTGACAAAAGAAAACTGGTTAAATGACCCTTACTTACGTTGGTCATATACCCATATGAAAGAATTCACTTTAGTTAATAACGTAAAAAACAATCCTGACCAAATTGCTCACTTCCCTTCCGCATTGCAAAACTTAGATGATTTTGCTGTGGAGCGTAGATTCGGAAATACAACTCCTCTAAAAAAACTTTTAGACGATAACAAAACAGATGCTTTTGTCGTTGTACATAATGGACAACTTGTTTACGAACGATATTTCAATGGGTATAAACAGAATGAACCTCATGGTATGGCATCATTAGCAAAAGTCTTTACCGGGGCAATTATACAATCTCTCGCTGAAGAAAAACGTATTGACTTAGAAAAAACAGCTGACACTTACATAAAAGAATTAAAAAACACACCGTTCGGTAATGCCACACTTCAGCAATTAATGGACATGCAAGTTTCAGCTGAATATCCTACTCATGGATATGAGCAACCTGGGCTAGAAAATCAAGATGCACAATTATATTTAGCTAGCAATATTTTACCCCGCGGCAAAAATTACGACGGTCCGATGAAAATTTATGATATGTTACGGGAAGCCGAAGAAACTGCACCGCCTGGTTCTTCCTTTTCTTACAATAACGGATCAACAGAAACGCTTGCTTGGATTATTAGAACTATTACTGGTAAATCACTAGCTGAAAATGTAAGCGAACGAATTTGGTCTCAAATTGGTATGGAAGAAAACGCGTATTATGTTACAGATGAAATGAAAATAGAACAAGCAAGCGCTGGCTTAAATGCAAATGCTAGAGATATGGCGAGATTCGGGCAATTACTATTAAACAACGGGGAATATAACGGAAAACAAATTCTCCCTTCTTCTATTACAGAAAGTGTAAAAAATGTAAAAGAAGGTGAACTTGAAATTAGTATTGGCGCTTCTATTTCTTATCATAATCAATGGTGGATTCCCCACAATGAACAAGGTGCTTTCGAAGTGTTAGGTAGTTACGGACAAACACTTTACATCGATCCGAAAGCAAATATGGTAATCGTTCATTTCTCTTCTAACGCAACGCCAAGTAATGAAATACATTCGGTTTATTCAAATATGTATATTGATATTGCACATCATTTAGAAAAGCTTCCACAGTAGTGGAAGCAGGAGTTTAAACCTTGCACAGTTATGACTATTCAATTGAACACTCGATCTGTTGTGCTAAAACGTCAATATAGTAAAAAAGGATCTCTCTTGATATAGAGAGATCCTTTTTTTTATTTCTTCTTCTTTTCTGTCGGTTGGCTTTGTTTAGCGAAATTAGATGAATCATCGAAATTTGGTTGCTTTTTACCTGCATTATTACTTCTACCTTTTCCCATATGTAATGCACCTCCCCTCATCCTTACTATTCCCAATAAAAAACTCCTCTTGCGTTCAGGAAAAAATTTTTATTGTCGCTTATTAATAATGTCCAACAGTTCTCGTAGTACTTCCAACACTCTCGGTTCTGCCATACCATATTGTATACTTTCAACCATAGTGTTAATGGTGATCATCATGCTGAGCTTGATAAAGAACAGCTTGTGGATAAAAAAACCGTACATTCCATACATGTGAAAGAAGTTTTAGTGGTATTTTGACTCATCCAAGCATATAAAGTAACTAAATACTTGCTTGGTACCTATCTGTTTGTTGCACAAAACCAACATCCCTAGTAATCTCTCGTAAGATATTTGAAGATAACAATCTTTAAAATTCTTAAGCAAATAATTGTAATTCATCAGATACAAGAATAGACATAAAAAAACGCTATCCTTTCCTATATATTTATAGAAAGAATAGGTTTTTTCATTTTAATAGTATTACTTGATAGTATTGGCATTCCTATTAAAGCTAATATACAAATAACATCAATAAACTTGTAACTATGCCAACCCAAATGCAAAGAATGAAACAATAACCCATAATGTCTTTAATTTTCAATCCCAGCACACCTAAAAGAGGTAATGCCCAGAACGGCTGAATCAAATTTGTCCATGCGTCCCCCCAACCTACCGCCATAGCGATAGTAGCCGGATCTACACCTAACTTCAATCCTGCCGGGACCTGCAGTGGTCCTTGTAAAGCCCATTGCCCCCCGCCAGATGGCGCCAATAAGTTTACCAGCCCCGCTGACCAATATGTAAATATATCAAATGTATCCTTTGACGCAATGGATGCCATCCATTCAATGATTGAGCTTCCCAAACCTGAACTACCTAAAACAGCAATAATCCCTGCATAAAATGGAAACTGTAAGATAATTGGAGAAATGGATTGCGCAGATTCTTTAAATCCTTGTGCAAAGTTACCAAGAGAACCATGTAGGAGCAAACCAAGTGACAAGAAAAACAAATTAATGATATTTAAATCTAAACTATGACCGTTCATGAATTCATAAACACAATACAACGTGCCGATTGCGCCTAATATTATTCCTAAAACTGGTGTCCATTCCAGTTTTTCCGCAGGAGTTAAACTTTTTTGAGGAGGTTTTACAAAAGAATTTGTATCAGTTTCGATTGCTTTATAGCTGATAATCCCACTTTTTGGAGCCATAAGTACAATAATAATTGGCATCGTGATGAATAGAGTGAAAAAAATAATTAAAGTAGAGTAACTAAAGATTGTTTGTGAGGTAGGAATAATTCCAATCATATCTACAAGAAAATGATCCTTTGTGGCAATTGTCAGGCCAATAGAACTGGAGAGACCTGCGCTATATAAGGCTGTCGGAGCATAAGCAGCTGCTACAAGTAATGGAAAATGTGCATTCGCATTCTTTTTTGCTACTTCCTTTGCAATGATAGCTCCCACAACTACGGCTAGCCCCCAATTGATATAGTATGCAATTGCACTGATCAAAAATGTCATCGTATAGGCCTTTTGAGGTGTATCGGCTAACTTTGCAACAGACTGCAAGGCTCTATTAATAAACGGGACAGAAGCTAACGTCATCCCTGTAACCATTAGCAATACCATTTGCATTGTAAACGTTAAATAAGTCCAAAACCCATCCCCCCAAGATTTTACGATTTTGTAC
This sequence comes from Bacillus sp. AY2-1, assembly GCF_008368965.1. NCBI lineage: Bacteria > Bacillati > Bacillota > Bacilli > Caryophanales > Bacillaceae > Bacillus > Bacillus sp. AY2-1. The sequence continues at coordinate 48,846 of NZ_QPEL01000038.1, forward strand.
GGATTTGAGGGATTCATCAACAAAGCTATAATGAAAGTAAATAAAGTGAGCAGCACTGCAATAACAAAGGCATCCGGGACATATTTCTGAGACCATCTCGAAAATATATTTGCACATCGTGTAAGCAACGATTCTTTCTTTTCTGGTTCTGAATTTGTCTCCATTAAGGAATGTTTCATAAATATTCTCCTTTCTAAATTTTAATAAGGTAAATATAAATAACATTCCACAAAAGAAAATAAAATCCTTTTGCACTTGCTGCATATTAATCAACTAGATCAATATTCAAATACCGTTCCTTTCAACCTTTCTGGGCATTACCAGCATTAGCGATAGCTGGTTTAGGTGCTCGTGACATTATGGGATTTTGTGTTGTGAACTTACTATATGCGGGTTTTATCATTTAGTCTATACTTCTTATTTATTTAAACGAAAAGCTAGTTTTATACTAGCTTTTTTATATAATAAATCACTTATTTCCCACGCAATTTATAATCTTCTCCCACTCTAACTCCGTAAGATGTAATGACTCAAATGCAAAAAAATCTTCGCAAATTTTTCCGATCAGGTGTGGATGTTCCCTCAAAAAATTCCACTGTAACGCTTTAGGAAGAAAATGTATTTCATATTCTTTACTTCCCCGTACTACCTCATCAACTTCTCTTTCACAAATTCCTCTTATCAAGTAGTCATTTCTTAACTCAATTTGAATTTGTTGAAATGTATCGCTGCATTTTTTCAATTGAAGTAAACGCGTAACATACTTCCGAAAAAGTTCGCCATCATACTGAACAAAGTTTATAATACGGTCGACTTCATTCATAATGTACGAGCCTTTTCTTCTATTTGTAATAACCATTTTTCACGCTTTGATACTTTACTCGTTTTCACAGATTGAAACACTGAACGTTTTATATCGCGAATGCCACAAAAACGTAAAACACCTCGCTTCATCATAATCCAATCTGCTGATCGATATAACAATGCGACGTACCATAGAGGCGAGTCTAACGTATTAATAACCCATGCTTTTTTCCCTTGCAATAATCCTTTCGGCAGAGCACCTTCATATTTATAAGCAAATCCAGCTACGAAAATACGATCGATAAATCCTTTTAAAATTGCTGGCATCCCCCACCACCATATTGGATAGATGAATAGAAGTGTATCTGCTTCTTCTACTAACGTTCTGTACCAAGCTGTTTCCTCTTCATTTACTAAATCACGTCTTTTCTTCTCTTCATGAAACACGAGGACTGGATCAAATTGTTCTTTGTATAAATCAAGTACGGTAACTGAATGATTTGTTTCCTGTAGTCCTTTTTGCACATGATTTAAAATCGCCGCGTTAAAACTTGAAGGATTAGGATGAGCGTATACAATTAGTACATTCACTACATAACAACTCCCTCTATAAGTTAAAGTTTCCCCTTCTTTAACAACTTCTCTACAATTTGCACGTTTTTCGAACTTTGTAATAAACGGTTTAATACAGTAAGTAACTCTTCCTTTTCTAAATCTTTCAGTTTCTCTTTAACTGCACTCTCACCAGTGCCTTGAATATCATAAACAACTGCCGCCATATGTTTACAATAATTTTCATAGGGACACTCACAGTTACTTTCTGAAAAATCTTTGAGGTCGATAACGACTTTATAATTTCCTGCATTACCATTCACAAAAGCAAATACTTTATTATCATGTACTTCAACATCTTCTACATGTCCATCTTCATAATATTCATATCCTCTATCAATAATATATTTCGGAATATGCCTATATAGTTCTTTTATTAAATAAGCATACATAACAACACCTCTTCCTTTAATTCCCTTTTGACTTCTAGAGCCCCTGCATGTTATTCTAATAACTGTCAAATAGCAAGTCTATATGACAAAATGACTGACACCTATTCGGCGAAGGTGTCTCTTTTCATTTGCAGCCGATATGAATTGCCTCTTTCAGGCACATTCAATTTTTGACACTACACACTCAACACCATTCCCTGTATCAGGCTGCTTTAGCAGTCTTTTACTCTACATACTCCGTTATTTTAAGAAAAAAAGAGAGCTTAGCTCCCTTTTCTCGCCTTATACAATACCCCTTTTTCAGCATAGAGATATTCATCAGCTAATGTAATTTTCCCATCCAGTTTTAGTTCGTCTAATAATCTTGATAAATAAAATTGATGCAACATCTTTTTCGTGAATTTTCCTTCATGATGCGAAACGATATGTTCTTGAATATCTAATAATGATATCGGCTTATCTTGCTCTATCATATATTCATAAACTGTACTACGCAGTTTTACGTATTTTTCGAGTGTCACAGTAATGCGCAACCCCTTTCTTCTTAATATAAATTTTCGTAATCGGTTTTTTTGCAATAAAAAAACCTCTCCGATAAGAAGAAGTTACGTATATATCTTCGTCTTATCTCCCAGAACAAATATGTTCTGCTGGAATTAGCACCTGCATCGCGGTTGCTGGGTTTCATCGGGCCAGTCCCTCCACCTCTCTGGATAAGAAAATATTCACTTAATTCTTACTATACGTAATTCCACTTTAATTGTCAAACAAATATAATAAATATAACAAATTATATTTTCTTCCTTACTGTTCATACTACCCATATACGAACATGCAAGGAGGATTATGAAATGCATCAAAATGCTCGCGGATATGTACAAGATTCTTTTCAATCATTACAAGAAGCTAAAAATTGTTTAGAAGAAGCGCTCGAAACAGTTGAAAAAGATTTTAATCGCGCTCGTATTGAACAATCACTTTATGCTGTTGAACAAGCTATTCAACGTTGCGAGTACACCGTTCATATTTTAGAAAAAGATTAAAAACTTCCCATCTATTGATGGGAAGTTTTTTCAAATGGCATACTTCATAATTATTGCCGTTATGATTAAAAAATATACAGAATTAGCAATTTCTAAAATTCCTACTTTTATAATAGAAATTTTTTTGCCATACAACACAATTGCTCGAATGACACTTGGTATAAAAATAAGAGAACACCACGGATTAATCGCAAATACAATTATCGTTAATAAGATATGATATCCCCAAGATATAAGACGATACTTCGGGTTATTTTTTTCACGAATCATCGTTTTCACATAGAACGTACTACCTAAAAAGTATAAAAATGAAATAAGTGCAATGAATAAAGCTGTATGATCGATTTGCTTCATTGAAAAGTAATAACTAATTAACCCACCGATACAAAACACAATGATTGCACAAATATCATTTAATAGTGCTCTTTCATTTTTTTGACGGGCGTAATACATATTCACTATAAATAATGGAATCATTACTATTAAGAATAAAAGAATTCGCCACTCATATAATAAAGAAATCATCCCAAATAGGAACGCAATGCTGAAATAAACAATGGCAGCTTGTAAAAACTCTTTTTTTCGTCTTTGCTTTATATACGTAAGAAATGGATACGTGGCTAAATAGATAAAAAACCACGCTAAAAACAATGGAATATGATAAATAGTAGGTTTCCCAAGTATGACACTTAATAAAAAAGGAATAACAAGCATGGCCCATGCACCATGTTGCTTTGGAATAACTAACTTCATTAACTATACACCTCACTTTTGAAAAAAGTTCTCACCTACCATTATACAAATAATTTTATATAATAACGGATGTATATTAAATCGATTTTTTGACAAAAAAATGCTCCTTACAATATGTAAGAAGCATGAAAGAGGCAAACGAATATGTAAGTCGCGACCCTACCTTATATGAGTATGCTTTTCTATGTCACGTTATGCTCATCTAATATACCGTATTTCTTTTTAAATCTTGTAAGAATCGTAATCCATGAAGTACTAAATAGTAATAAGAAAATAACATTCGAAATCGCATGGCTCAAATCAAAGTAAAAACTTGCGATATAATACGAAATGACAGTTTCCCACGTTGCTTCTCGTATAAAACCGAGAAGGCCCCAGAAATTCATAATCCAGCCAAATAAAAAGCCAACAATTACTCCATAAAGAAGTCTTCCCCATAGCTTTTTCATAAAAAATGTATTACGAAGTAGACCTGCTATAAAACCAATCATGCCCCACGAAAACATTTGCCACGGTGTCCACGGACCTTGTCCTAAAAAAATATTAGATACAATTGCTGCTGTAGCACCAATCATAAAACCAGTTTCACTTCCAAATACAATTGCAGAAACGATAATGACAAAAGAAGTTGGTTGTACACTTGGTAAAATAGAAAATGGCACCCGGCTTACTGCTGCAATTGCCGCTAATACAGCAACGAGAACAATTTCACGTGAAACAAACGCCTTTCTTTCAAAACGGATATAGAAAGGTAACATAATAACCGCTAATATAAACAAACTACTTAACATGTAATAACCGTCCATGACAAGTGTCGTAAGAAGTAATGTGCCGATTATTACTGCAAAGATACATATTATGAATGCAACATATCTTTTGGACAAGCTTCGTACACATCCTCCCACGTTAATGCATATGGCAATTCTTTTCGAATGAATCGGTTAATAGATGTTGTATAAAAGAAGTTGCCGCTAAAAAATTCTTTCGGTGCATCATTCATAATGACTGTTCCATCAAATAACATCATACATTGATCAACGTATTTCGCTGCAAACTCAATATCATGCGTTGCCATTACAATTGTTGTACCTTCTTTTTGTAGCTTCCTAAATAGCTCTCCTACTCTTTCTTTCTTCCATGGATCCAACCCCTTTGTCGGTTCATCAAGTAATAATAGCGTTGGCTTTGATAATAACGTCGTACATAACGCAAGTAATTGTTGCTCTCCTCCGCTACAATCGTGCGGATGGCGTTCTTTAAGCGAATACAACCAAAACTGTTTTAGCGTATCTTCTGCTATTTCTTTTCCTTGTTCTCCGTATAATTCACGTGCACGTTCATACACTTCTTCCCACACTGTATCAAATGTAAAATGATAATATGGATGCTGCGATACATACCCAATACTTTTAAATCGTTCTTTCGAATCAATTTTATGTATTACTTTTCCGTTCCACTTTACTTTCCCTCTTCTCGCTTTTTGTAATCCTGCTAAAATCGTTAACAGTGTAGACTTACCTGTACCGTTCTTCCCAACGAGCGCTACCCATTTTCCTTTTTCAATCGAAACTGATAAATCACGTAAAATAAGCGGACTATTTTTTTCATATTGGAACGAAATATGCTCTGCGCTTAAAATTACCTCTTGCTTTTCACTTTGTGCTATTGGCTCATTTACATATGATATCGCTGTAAAATCATTCATTTTCATTTGCGCCTCTCGCACTGTAAACGGAATATCTCTCACATTCCACTCTAAAAATAGCCTTGGAATTTGCGGAATAAATGGACGGAATGTTTCTACTCCCCACATATCCGTAATAACCATTTTAGGACTACCATCATACATAATACGGCCATTATCCATACAAACAACGCGTGTTGCAAGCGGGATAACTTCATCTAAACGATGTTCACTTAAAATAATCGTAATTCCAAGTTCTTCATTAATCCGTTTTAATAATCCTAAAAACTCTTTTGCAGCGATTGGATCTAACTGCGCTGTCGGTTCATCTAATAATAGCAATTTCGGCTGCATAACTAATACCGCAGCTAAATTGACAAGCTGCTTCTGCCCACCAGATAACGTATGAACAGATTGATGCAATAAATCTTGAAATCCTAAAAAGCTAATAAGCTCTGCTATTCTTTTTTGAATAATATGTGATGGTAATCCGATATTTTCTAAAGAAAATGCTAATTCTTGAATCACTGTATCCATAACAATCTGGTTTTCTGGGTTTTGAAATACCATCCCAATTTCTTGGGCAGATAACAAATTAGCTACTTCCTCTATTAAAACACCCTCATAAAATATCTCTCCAGAACGCGTACCAATTGGAAGTAACTCCTTTTTAAAATGTTTTAATAACGTCGTCTTCCCAGATCCCGATCCTCCAGCAAGTGCAATAAACTCACCTTTTTGAACAGAAAGAGAAATATGCTGTAACGCTTTTTCATTTTCATCAGCATATACAAATGATAAATTGTTTATTTCTGCATGCGCCACCATATCCATTCTCTCCCTTCCATTATGATTGGTAAACTAATAAACATCGTAAATACGACAAACATCATCCCATCGTATTGCTGAAATAGAATCGATTCAACTTTCGGATAAATAATCAATTTCCCCCCGCCATAATTACTACATATAATAGCAGCTATAAATAAAATGATTAAATAATTGAGCGTATACCAATCGCGCCTTTCCATTCTATAGCGAATATACGTCGTACGCTTCGTTACACCAAATCCACGAGCTTGCATAGAATCTGCCGTTTGCAGTGCATCTTCTAATGAACAAATTAATAATACTTGCAGTAATTGCATACCATTTTTGACGCGTTCTATTATCGAACCTGAATCTACCTGCACACCTTTCGTTTTTTGGACGAGTGTGATTTTCTTTAATCGCCTTATAAACAAAGGAACAAATCTCACTGTAATCATCGTTAACAATGCAACTTTCGGTGAAATTCTTGAAAACAAATATAAAAATTTATGACTGGAAATAATATTATTGTATGACGCAAACGTAAACATAACTGCAACTAGTAATAACCCCATTACTATTCCAAACATAATCGCCTCAAGCTTAATACGGCTATCACCTAACCAAAATAACGTAGTTCGACCTCTATGCGTTAATAACGAATTAAATAAAATTACCATCAAAAAGAAAACAATTGTGCCCGGTAGCATCTTTCTTATCTTTTCGCTATTTCCTTGCATCACATTTAACATAATAATTAATACTATTGCTCCAATTAAAAAAAGAGGATGAAGACACATCATACATAGTATCATCACCCCGATATAATAGAAAAAATTCACAAAAGGATGTAAAGAAGAAAAACTTATTTTCATAGCCCTTTACCGAATGCCTTTCTTATTGTAATACGTATACCCACTCAATTGTATCGCCTGGTTTTACCGCAGCTACACCAGCACTATGGTTTGGAAAAGCACCGTTCACACGATATTTCCAACCACTAGTATCCGAAATATCTTTTTCATATAAATCATTAATACCTTTTACATAAATACTATCTCTAGATCCGCTTGCATCAACATCTAATCCTGTACGTTGCAATACTTTATACACTGTATCGCCTTCTTGTACATCCATCTTTTTCGCACCCATTATATATCCGTTATTTCCTTTTACCGAGATTGTTACTTGTTTTGCTTGCGGTTTCGGTACTGGTACTGGATCTGGTTTTGGTGGTTCAGGTTTTGGTACTGCCGGAGTCGGTATCGTTTTCTCCGCTTTATTCGGATCAACTTTTTGCTCCTGCTTCGGTGTTTCTTTCGGCTGATTCACAACCTTTGCTTCTTCTTTTACTTCTGGTGCTTTCGGTTGTTGTTTCTCTTCTTGTGCTTGTTGCTGCTCTGGTTGCTTATTTACAGCCGGCTGTTCTTTCGGTTGTTCCTGTTGTTTCTCTTCTTTCTTTACCTCTGGTTGTACCTGCGGCTTTTCCTCTTTCGGCTTCTCTTCTACTTTTTGTTCTTGTTTCTCTTTCTGCTCTTCTTGCTGCTTTTGCTCTGATTCAGCTTGCTTTTCTTCTGTTTTTTCTTCCGGCTTCGCTTCATCTTTTTGTTCTTCTTGTTTCGCTACCTCTTCTTGCTTCGGTTCTACCTTCTTCTCAGGCTTTACAGCTGCCTCTTCACATCCGGCAAGTAGCCCGAGCGAAAGCAGTAAAGAAATGAACCATTTCACCTTACTCATCCTATCTCTCACCTTTCATACGAAAATTAGGAGCAAATAATTGCTCCTAATTTTTTGTTAAGCTGCTTTACGTCTCCATAATACATATGCAGAAGCAATACATAATACACCCATACCTACTTCTGTTGCTGCACTATGAGAAGATGCTCCTGTTTTTGGTAGACTGTTACCGTTTCCGATTTTTTTATCCTTAACCGGTTCGTTATCTACAACTACTTTTAGATTTTCAGCTTTTGTTTCTTGTTGTACTTGTTTTTGTTCTTTCGGTTCTTCAATAACTTCTTTTTCTACTACATTATTTTCTGGTTCAACGACCTTTTCTGGCTCTTCAATCGGTTTTGGCTTAATTACATCACCAGCGTCTACATTAGACCAATCATAAATAGATTTTCCCATTTCCTTAAATTGAAGTAATGCTAAAAGAGCCTGTTCTGTAGCCATTCCGTTACCATTTTGATCACTTGGTAACCATTTAAATTCACCATTTGAAAGTTGATATGATAATAGGTTTTGCATTGCCTTATGAAGACGATTTTGATCTACATCTTTAACAAGTGATAATCCAATAATTGCTTGCGCAGTACTATTTGAATTTTCTTGTCCATCAGCTGAAAAACCGCCATTTTGCAGCTGTTCGTTATATAAATACGCAACAGCTTTTTGTATAGCTGGTTTCACATCTGATCGCTCTTGATAAGGAGCTAATGCTGATAAAACCATACCTGTTACATCAACGCTACTAGCACTATCTTTACTACCTGAACTATTATAAGTCCATCCACCGTCTGTATGCTGATTATTTAACAGTGCTTCCACTAGAGCAACTCTGTTCCATTTTGATTCAACTGGAATCTCATACTTCTTCGTATCAAATGCAAGTAAAGCAAATGCATAACCTGTAACAGAATTCACTTTATCTGACTCATACAATTTTTGAACTAAATTATGTCCACCTACATTTTTAGGGTCTGCACTCATTGCATTCATCATAATAATTGTTCTAGCTAAATCTGTCGCTGAAAAACGGTTAATACGCTTTTCTACTTTTTCAGTTACTGACTTAACATAATTTAATTTTGCCTCAATTGGCACATTCTTTCCAGAACGAGAAAGCGCTACAGCTACCCAATCACTTTCAATTCCATCTTGTAACATCTTGTCTGATGTTTTAGAAATGGCTTCATTTAATTGTGCACTTGGAACTTGAATGTTCTCTTGCTTTGGTTGTTCTGTTTTTTTACCATCTTGTTCACCTTGATTTTTCCCATCTAGCGTTTTATCGTCTTGGTCACCTTGGTTTTTCCCATCTAGCGTTTTATCGTCTTGGTCACCTTGGTTTTTCCCATCTGGCGTTTTACCATCTTGATCACCTTGGTTTTTCTCATCTGGCGTTTTACCGTCTTGGTCACCTTGGTTTTTCTCATCTGGCATTTTATCATCTTGACCTTCTGGTTTTGGTTCTTCTGTTTTGCCACCGTTAGGTTCTTCTGTTTTACACGTTCCGAACTTATCTAACGTTTCTTTCAATGTTTCCTGGCTTATATTGCTCCAGTCTGAAACAAAACGAAAGACAACAACGTCTCCAGATTTTAATTTATAACTATCTGCTCCGACTTCTGCAGACTTATCATTTACATCATACAGCCAAGCACTTGTAGCCCCGGCCATTAAACCATCGATGCCTTTTACATATGTTCCAAACGACATCGTTTCAGATTCTACCTTGTCCCCCATGACCTTTTGCAGCAAACTTAAAGCTGTTTCCCCATCTTTAATTTGCTCTTCTTTCGGACATAACATAATGCCTTTTTGTGATTCCCCAATAATTGCAAGTTTTGCTGTATTTTCTTCAGCAAACGTAATATGTACTGTATTCGCAAAAGAAACAAATACAAGTGTCACTGCCATTAACGACGTAAGCAGCCACTTTTTCAACATTGCCATCCCAAAATTTCCTCCCTTACTACCATTTACACAAAAAAAGGCCCTTCAAGGGCGTGCGATTGACACTCTCTTTTTGTAAGTGTCGAACAAAAATGTACAACACCTCCTACCCGCATTATTCGCGGCTATATTTGTATAGGAAAAATAATTTTGTTTATGAACGTATCATTGTGATAACATTCACTTTTCTCGGCACAACTTACTTCCATTTAAGTTATCGTAAAACGATAAACCTATACATTCTGTAAATTTTAAATTTCTGTATTATTTTACTATTGACAAAGAATTTTGTCCATGCTTTATCGGATTTATTTTCTAAGAATAATAACTTATTAACTCTTAACTATGTAAACTCTTTTCACTAATAATGACGCCATCTTCATCCGCATAGACATATTCATTTGGATTCCAATCCACTTGTCCAAAGTGCAATGAAATATTTCGTTCTCCTTTTCCTTCTTTCACACTTCTATTTGGCATTGTCCCTAACGCTAAAATACCAATATTAATATTCTTTAGTTCACTAGAATCACGAACATATCCATTCACAATAATTCCTGCTAGCTTTCTTTCTTCCGCAATAGCTGCCAAATTATCACCAAGTAACGCACAATTCCTAGACGCTCCGCCATCAACAACTAATACTGTTCCTTCTGGTAATGTTTGCAATCCTTCCTTCACTAGTACATTATCATCTTTCACTTTTACAGTTGCAATTTTCCCGTGGAATTGTTCTTTCTTCCCAAAAGACCGAAAAGGCTGGCGACATATTTGTAATTCCTTTTCAAATTCATCACATAGATCTGTAGTTTTCCACATCTTGTTCCCTCTTTTCCATTTTCTTTCTACATAACATATTCTTGGCTTATTATCGTTTCCCTGTCTAATATTGCAATAATTTGTATGTACGGGAAAAGGATACAAAAACTATTGCCTTAAGAAGCTACCTTTATTATAATCTATTTCACGGATTTAATTCAGAATATTAAAATTAATCAAGTGGAGAAGGAGGAATTTTATGCAAATACAAACTGAGACAAAAAAACAATCTAGTAAACAAAAGTTTAAAATGCCCGATGCGTACGTACTACTATTTTTTATTGCTTTACTTTGCGCCATTGCTACGTATTTCGTTCCTGCTGGAGAATTTAAAAGGGTTACAAACGGGACCGTTACAACAACAATACCAGGTAGCTACCATTCTGTTCCGCAATCACCTGTAGGATTTGTCTCTTTTTTTACCGCTATTGAAAAAGGAATGACACTTGCTGCTCCTATTATCTTTCTAATTTTATTTACAGGTGGAGCCATTGCAATTCTTGAAAAAACAGGTGCCCTTGACGGTTTAATCTATCATGTTATTAACAAATTTCGTAATCAGCAATTACTTTTCATTTGTATAGTTGCCGCACTTTTTTCTATTCTTGGAACGACTGGCATTATCGTTAATTCAGTTATCGGTTTTATCCCCATCGGCATCATCGTTGCACGCACATTAAAATGGGACGCTATCGTCGGTGTAGCAATTATTTATTTAGGTACTTATGCTGGCTTTAATGCTACTATTTTATCTCCCTCACCTTTAGGCATTTCACAAAAGATTGCAGAACTTCCGATGTTTTCCGGAATTGGTTTACGCACCGCAATCTATATATCTTTTTTACTTGCCACTATCCTTTATATAAATTGGTATGTAAAGCGCTTGAAAAAATCGAATAAAGGAAGCATTCTTGGCGATAACTGGTTTCCAAGTAACGCTCTTTCAAGCGAAAAAGAAACAGAGAAAAAAGAAGTTCCTTGGACGATACGTCATAAATTAATTTTACTCGTTTCAGCTTTATCATTAATTGCATTTTTAATAGGTGCTTTTCGTCTACATTGGACGGACGCAGAAATGACTGCTACTTTTATTTTCATAGCAATTATAGCGGGAATAATAGGTGGTATGAAAGCAAACGATATCGCTTCTACTTTTCTAGCAGGTTGCCAAAATCTCATATACGGTGCTTTAATCGTTGGAATGGCTCGTTGTATTTCAGTCATTTTAGAACAAGGAAAATTGCTTGATACGATTGTTAACCAACTCGCACAAACTCTCGAAGGACAAAGCCCTGTATTTGGTGTTATCGGCATGTATGTGAGTAGTGCCGCATTACATTTCCTTATTTCATCCGGGACAGGAGAATCGGTTATTTTTATTCCGATATTAGCTCCATTAGCTGATTTCATGCACATTACACGCCAAGTTACAGTACAGGCTGTTATGCTTGGGGAAGGTGTAGTAAACTGCTTAAATCCAACTTCTGGTGTTTTAATGGGCGTTCTCGCAGCAAGCGGGATTTCTTATGGAAAATGGATTCGTTTCATGGCTCCACTTGCACTCATTTGGTTTATCATTGGACTTGTTTTTCTTATTGTTGGGGTGAATATTGAGTGGGGACCGTACTAAAATACCCATATATACTTAACTTGATAAAATATCTATCCTATTCTCCTCTTCAATCCTATAAAAATCATTTATTCTAGTAAACATATAAGAAGGGATTGATCATAATGATCAATCCCTTTTATCAAAATATAATACCTTTAAAAATCTTAGTTCCAAATTTTATTTACCCATTCAGGATGATCAATAAAAGGATTGCGGTTATGTTGATATTTTGTAAAAATCACTTCATTACGCTTTCGCTCTAAATCATCGACCGGGTCTTGTTCATTCCATTTTAATAAAACAGATAGTTTCCCCATGTATGCATCTTTATTGTTATTCACTTTTTCATTTAGTTCTAAATCTATTTCGCCGTTGTCCCCCTCGTAACGAACAGCCATATAAAACAGCATTCTAGCAATATCTCCTTTTACACTATCACGAGGTTCCCAAGAATCACTATCATATTTACATTCTGTCGCTTCAGAATGATTTACACCACCGTTATCAAAATCCAGATTTCCACGTGAACTATTTACAGATACATCCGTCGCTCTTAAATGATGTAGATCTGTTCCAGGTCCTGCAGTCGTTCCAAAGTCACCGTGAGATTTTGCCCAAACATGCTCTCGGTTCCAGTTATTTACTCCTGATCCATTCGTAAGCTTCCCTTGCGAACGACCAGTATATAAGAGTAACACATTATTTTTATTATTTGGATCTTCATCAGTATCTCTTAGTGCTTCCCAAACCGCACTGTATGATAACTTTGTATGATTATCAATAATATTATGCAGTTCCTTCTTTAATTCTAACCCCGTTTTTCCTATTGCGTTATTATAATATGTATCGTCATAACTTTTTACAATAATCTCTTGTGCTGATGCAGGAGCTACTTCACCGTGTATAGTATCTGTGAATGATAGCGATGCAGAACCTAAAATAAAAAATGAAGATAGTGTAATCATAGCAATCTTTGTATTTCGAAACTTCATATACCCATTCCCCTTTAAAATATAATTTGAAGCTATTCACTAAAAAGTGCTTTCTAACCCCCGAAACCTTTTAGAAATCCATACCCCTTTTCTGTTTATTTAATACACGACTCTATCCAGTCTGTATCACTTCTAAACTTTTTGTTTATTCACATTCCAAACAATTTCACTTTTTACATGGAATATCCTTCTCTTATAAAGATTATTAAAATATTCTTTACAATTAAAAAGTAGTTTAATATTAACTTATAAATTTAAATTTATTTATGCAATAATGCATATTTGATAAATACTTTAAAAAACAGTTTGAATAAAAAGCATTCAAAGAAAACCATGCCACAAAACAGATACAATCTAAGACAGAAATAATAAAAATCAAGATGATAGCTCGACTTTTCCCTTTTCTATAACTGTCTTTATTTTTGTGTAAAACCTTTCTTTCTCTGAATAATACGTACAAAAATAGATTGGATACCATGTAGGCACCAATCTATTTTAATTAAAGAAACTGTGTCAATTCTGAGTTCACAACACGTTGTGCAGTAATGATAACACTGTCAGCTGTTAGTCCATAAACACTATATAGTCCACCAGGTTGATTAGGAACAATTTGAACTTCATATTCAAATGCTTGTCCAAAAGCAGGATGAACTAAACTTAGAGTTGCAAAAGTAGAAGCATTAGAATTCACATTGAAATTTACCTGTTCAATTAATACTAATGAACCGTCAAGTCTAAAAACTCTAGCTACTCCAGTAAGTGGGCCCGCAGTACGGTTAAGGATCTTTACCCTAACTCTATTTGCATTAGCAGGTTGATTTCCTACGTTTTCAATTGGTCCTGTAGTAAGTGCCATATAACATCACCCCCATTATATTATTATGATATTCAACGGTATATATTGACGTTATAGTTTAATTACCCAATTTATTTTAAATAAAAAAGCTTGTTTCTTATATTTTCTATAAGAAACAAGCTTTTTTTTCAACTACCATTCCTAAGACAAGTTTATCCGTCTCGAAAACATTTACAGTTACTTGACGTTTATGCTGGAGCAGAACTACTACTATTTACTTTGCATTGAATCTATATATTTTTTAGCTACTTCATATACATATTCTTGATTTGCGGCTGCTGTATTTGGGTTATATTTCCCGCCGTTTGTTTTATTATTAGATAATACTCGAATCCCTAAAAATGGGACATCATAAGCTTTCGCGATTTGAGCTGCAGCAGCTCCTTCCATTTCTTCTACAGATGTACCGTATTTTGTATGGAACCACTTAATTCTATCTACTTCATTATTCCAAAGGTCTGCTGAGCCTATAGTACCTTCAACCACTTTACCTTTTGTATATTTATCTTTTACCGCATTAGCTGCTGCAAGTAAATCCTTATCTCCTTCGTAGTATCGGATTTTCTCAGCATTTGGATCTTCTCCTGCACTTCCTTCAGAAGCCATTAAGTCCATAGATATCCATTTTGTCGGCTCAATTCCTTGATTCTCATCCATATTTGTTGTTTTTAATGAACCTATATTTGCAACTTGTTTTCCTAATACAATATCAAATACATTTAAATTTGGATCATGTCCACCTGATGTTCCTTGGTTAATAATTGCTGTAGGTTTATATTTTTCAATAGCCACCGCTGTAGCAGCTGCTGTATTCTCCATTCCTTTACCTGTTTTCGCAACGATTACAGGATAATTGTCGACAGTTCCTTTATAAAATACAAAAGTTCCAGACTTTTCTTCTTTCACATTTTTTAGCCTTTTCGCAAACTTTTCTGCTTCTATCGGCATTGGCCCTTGAATTAAGATAGGTTTTTGATTGCTTTTTTCCTCAACTTGTTTCGGACTCGCATTACATCCCGCAAGTATCGAGAATGACAATGCAACAGTAGTTACTAGGGCAGCACATTTTTTCAACGTATTCTTCTTCATAAATAATCTCTCCTCTTTCTCTTGTTGTGTTTTCTATACTCGATGCTTTTGGTCCAAACAAAAAAGTTCTAGAAATTGTAGAAGAATCTCTACTTTCTAGAACTACGGTAGTCAAAGTTAATTGAGCAAAAGATAAAACAAATGCCAAATTATAGATCGGTAGCGCTCATTAGCATAGAACGGCCGAATACTTTAACCCGTAGTCCAGTTCTTTCATTGGGAACTAGGTAGAAACGCTCGGACCATATTACCGAGTATATACGAGTGATGTTATTCAAAATTATTATATGGATAATATAACAAACTATTAGTGTGCGCGCAATTAAAACATGAACATTTTTCGTTAATTTTTTAAAAAATGTTCGTTTTTAAAGATAAATCCGATAAAAAAATAACCTTCCCAAATAACTTACATCGTAAAAAAAATATATACTAAACTAGTTTATCCTACAGCAATCGTTAATGAAAATCTTCCTAAAATAAAAAGAAGTCCCATAAAACTAGAACTTCTTTTTATATGTATATTTACTTCGTTACCTCTCCAAACTGCGCTCTCGTCACTTTCGCCAAGTCATCCACTTTCAGCTCAATTTGTATACCAATCTTCCCGCCACTTACGATCATCGTTTCAAGTGATTGGGCGCTTTCATCGATACATGTAGAAAATAACTTCTTCATTCCGACTGGTGAACAACCACCGCGAATGTATCCTGACACTTTCGTAATATCTTTTACAGGAATCATTTCAATCTTCTTTTCACTTACTGCTTTTGCGGCAGCTTTTAAATTTAATTCCTCATCTACTGGGATGATAAACACATGATAATTTTTACTATTCCCTTGAGCGATTAACGTTTTATATACTTCTCTCACTTCTCGTCCAATTTTCTCGGCTACTGATACGCCATCAATTTTCCCATCGTCTGGATCATATGACATCATCGAATATTCGATCTTTTCTTTATCTAATATTCGCATCGCATTTGTTTTATCTTTTTTCATAACGTTCTCCTTAAAAGGTTATTTCATATTATTAAGTTTTATTATACACCCTTTTCCATTTCTCCTACATAACTTCACGTATATTTCAAAACTAAAAATATTGATAATTCAAAAATCATCTGATATAATTTGGAAAAACTTACGTTAAGGAGAGATTTGCAATGCGAAATTTTAATACTTCTTTCCAACTTCATCATCATACGTAACGCCGTGTATCCGAAGAAAAATTTTTCTTCGTGGGTACAGGGCTTTTCCTGTTGACCCACGAAGCGTTCATAAAGCTATGTGGGTATTTTTATACCTGCATAGCTTTTTTTAATTAAAAAAAGGAGTGATTACAATGGAAATGAAAAATGTAAAAGGAACGAAAGACTATTTACCAGAGGAGCAAGTGCTGCGAAATAAAATTAAAAGAACTTGCGAAGATACATTTGAACGATACGGATGCAAACCGTTAGAGACACCAATGTTAAATATGTATGAGCTTATGTCTTACAAGTACGGTGGTGGCGATGAAATATTAAAAGAAATATATACACTTCAGGATCAAGGAAAACGTGACCTTGCCTTACGATACGATTTAACTATTCCATTCGCAAAAGTCGTGGCAATGAATCCGAACATCCGCCTTCCGTTTAAACGTTATGAAATTGGGAAAGTATTTCGAGATGGGCCAATTAAACAAGGAAGATTTCGTGAATTTATACAATGCGACGTTGATATAGTCGGTGTAGAATCAGTCATGGCTGAAGCGGAACTCATGAGCATGGCGTTTGAGCTGTTCCGAACATTAAACTTAGAGATAACGATCCAATATAATAACCGAAAACTGTTAAATGGTATTCTTCAGGCCATTAACATCCCTACTGAATTAACAAGTGACGTCATTTTATCATTAGACAAAATCGAAAAGATTGGGATTGATGGTGTACGAAAAGATGTATTAGAGCGCGGAATTTCTGAAGAAATGGCTGATACAATATGTAATACTGTATTATCTTGTCTAAAGCTTTCAATTGATGACTTTAAAGACGCTTTCAATACTCCAATCGTTGCCGATGGAGTAAACGAATTGCAACAATTACAGCAATATTTAATCGCTCTTGGAATAAATGAAAATGCTATATTCAATCCGTTTTTAGCGCGAGGACTTACAATGTACACAGGCACCGTATATGAAATCTTTTTAAAAGATGGATCGATTACATCTAGCATCGGTAGCGGCGGTCGATACGATAATATTATTGGGGCATTCCGTGGCGATAATATTAGCTATCCAACAGTCGGTATTTCATTCGGTTTAGACGTTATTTATACAGCACTCTCACAGAAAGAAACGATATCATCTACAGCGGATGTATTTATCATCCCACTCGGGACAGAATTACAATGCTTACAAATTGCCCAGCAATTACGTTCTACCACTTCCTTAAAAGTCGAACTCGAACTAGCAGGACGCAAATTAAAACGTGCTCTTAATTATGCCAATAAAGAGAATATCCCTTACGTGCTTATTATTGGTGAAGAAGAACTTAGTACAGAAACCGTTATGCTGCGGAATATGAAGGAAGGTAGTGAGGTGAAGGTTCCCCTTTCTTCTTTAAGTAGTTATTTATAATACGAACCACCCTCGTTTGGGTGGTTTTTCTATTTTATAGATAAGGAAACAATTAGTTAACATAAAATAATTATATTATACTAAAAACCACAAGTGTTTAATATCCAATCACCTATCTTTTTTGGTAATATATAGATATTAATTATTTTAGGAGGATTTACTTTGAAAACTTACATACAAGCACTAAAGTGGCCTACAGGGATCTATCATCTTTTATTACTTCCTTGCTATTATATATTTCCAAGTCTTGTTAACCTAGATGGGATACCTTTACTACTATTGATTGCTTTACATATCACTACTATTTTATTAGCTAAAAAAGCAGGCATGAATACGTACGCTCATTATATAGGTATTATCGTTACTCTAGTTGCCTTCTTTCCTTATATAGAAATCCTTCTACATATGATAGCAGCCATCTTCCTTTTATTAGATGCTGCTTCTACGAATGCAAAAGAAGTTTATGATTCATAGATGGATAAAATGAAATTTTAATCCATTGAGTTTTGAAATAGGTCAGCAAAAAAGATTTACTTTTTAAGTAAACCTTTTTTCATTTTTAATTACTTTCCTTACTCCAGAATAATAAAAGAATATTCTGTTTAATTTTTATAAATTTCTAAATATTTATAAAACATTCAAATTAACATACATTTTAGTTATGTAAAAAATCTAAGTTTTAAGGAGATGAATCCATGCTTAAAAAGTTGATAGCAGGTGCATTATTAACTGTTTCGTCGTTAACTGGAGGACTGGGGTCAGTATCAGCTAGTACCGAAAAGGATTATTCGATTAGCTCTTTTGAATATGTAACTGTAGATGAAAAGACTGTAGATTCGTTTAACAAATTGGGTGCTCCATCTAAGGAAGACGTAAAAATAACTGTAGTTCTACCGAAACAAAATCAAAATGGAGACTGGTTATCTTATGGATTTTCGAACAAAGAAAGTTTAGATTCTTTTATTGAAAAAGACAAACAAAGGTTGAATAATACAATCAATCCCCTTGGTATTGGAGGGAGCGGACCTAATAGTACAGATTTCTATGAACATGCAAATAAAGGTGGCGAGTATTTTTCTCTTAGTAGCGGTTTTAAAAATTTGCCTCCTAATTGGCAAAAT
Source organism: Bacillus sp. AY2-1 (assembly GCF_008368965.1). Classification (NCBI taxonomy): domain Bacteria; kingdom Bacillati; phylum Bacillota; class Bacilli; order Caryophanales; family Bacillaceae; genus Bacillus; species Bacillus sp. AY2-1. The sequence goes on from NZ_QPEL01000038.1 coordinate 67,734, forward strand.
AGAATTTCTTCTGTAAGTACAGCATCCCCTACTGCTAGCTATTCGACAACGCTATGGGATCGTACTTCAACTGAAGGATATGGTAAAGGTATCGTCTTCAAACACTCTGATTGGTATGGTAAAACTGTAAACTTGAATGACTTTGCAATTTCAGCAGTTGAAGTTAAAAAGTAAAAAACATAGAAATAAAGTGAAACTTTAATCAGTGGGGGTTTTGTTCATCCCCCACCTAACTTCTTTGCTTCCACTGAATTTTGAGGTGGGGATCTTACTGCCCGTTAATGCGGGATAAAAGGTGTCTTTACGTATGGAAAACACCTTTTATTTCTACAACTCTTAACTATTATTTTTCGTATTCCTACTTTCCAAAACTTTCTCCATATTATGAGTCGCCCATTCCATCATTAATAGAATCATTGGACGTAGTGATTCACCAAGCTCAGTTAACGAATATTCTACTTTAGGTGGAACTTCACGGTATACTTCACGATGGATGATGCCGTCTGCTTCAAGTTCTCTCAGCTGCAGTGTTAACATTCTTTGTGTGATATTAGGTTTTAATCTTTTTAATTCATTAAACCGCTTTGTACCATCTAATAAATGATACAAAATAACCCCTTTCCATTTTCCACCAATAACCTCAACCATAGCTTCAACTGGACAAGAATATTTATTTAGAAATGGGTAATTTATATTATTTTCATTCGAACAATCCATCATAACTCCTTTCCCTTACCAATAGTATCTTTTTTGATACTATAACACAAAAATGTGCGTACTTGTGTCTATGTTACTTTAAAAATATAATTTACTTACAAAATAAATTAACGAAAAGAGGAACTTTTATGACAAATACAAAAGAGAAAATTATGGAGGCTTTTCATTTCAGACATGCATGTAAAGAGTTCGATCCTATACACAAAATTTCAGAAGAGGATTTTAAATTCATTTTAGAAACAGGCAGATTATCTCCTTCTTCTTTTGGATATGAGCCTTGGAAATTTATTGTCGTACAAAATAAAGAATTAAGAGAAAAACTACAACCGTATTCATGGGGCGCTGGTGGGCAACTTGCAACAGCAAGCCACTTCGTCATTGTTCTTTCAAGAAACATTAAAGATATGCACTATGATGCAGAGTATATTAAATATATGATGAACGATATTATTGGATTGCCTGAAGACACTCAAAAAATTAGATATGAATTCTTCAAAAAGTTCCAGGAAACAGATTTTAACTTATTACAATCCGATCGTGCTGTATTTGATTGGGCATCTAAACAAACTTATATTGCTTTAGGTAATATGATGACGAGCGCAGCTCAAATCGGTATTGATTCTTGTCCAATAGAAGGATTTGATAAAGAGGAAGTAGATTCTTTACTTCGTCAAGAAGGCATTATACAAGGCGATAACTTTGAAGCATCAGTTATGGTTGCCTTTGGTTACCGTAAAGAAGAGCCAAAGCGTGATAAAACAAGACAGACTATGGATACAATTGTTGAATGGATTAAGTAATATAGCACAGACAAATAATGCTCCTAATAGCTGTATACTCATACTAAAGAAGAATCAGTTGTTTTCTTACGTATGAATTTGGTTTTTCATGGAAAGATATGTTAGTATGTATACAGTTTGAGTGCTCTATTTTTAGAGTCGAACAGGAGGAGAATGAATATGTCTGATATTGAAGTTGGCGAAGTGTTTACTCTTAGTGATGAGAATAACGAAGAGCAAGAAGTAGAAGTACTTGGAGCGATGGATGTCGAAGGCGCAGAGTATATTGCAGTTGCCTTTGTTGAAGATATCCAAACAGAAACTGAGGAAGACATTGATATTTTCTTTTTAAAAGTAGAAGAAGATAATGAGTTTTCATACATTGAAAATGATGAAGAGTTTGATAAAGTATCTGCTGCTTTTGATAAGATTTTAGATGAACAAGAACAAGAGTAAACACGAGGGGGGATGCATATCCGCCCTCTTTTTATTTATTACTCATCCAGAGACTCACGCAGTAATTGCAGTACATCTTTCATCGCAAAAGGTCCATCTTTTTTAACATGCTCCGCAAATTCTGAAACGAGACGTAATGTTCTCACACTTTCGATTGGATGTTCTCCTGATGCACTTTCAGCTGAAAGCATAACTGCATTCGTCCCGTCCAGTACAGCTTGAAACACATCAGTCACCTCTGCTCTTGTTGGAATAGAATGATCTACCATAGATTGAAGCATTTGTGTTGCTGTAATGACATATGTATTCGTTCGATTACATTCCTGAATCATCATTTTCTGTAAAAGCGGAATGCATTGATACGGTAACTCTACTCCTAAATCGCCCCTTGCAATCATAATTCCATCTGCTTCTTTACATATATCTTGAAAATTCTCGATTGCTTCCATCGTTTCTATTTTTGCAATTACATTAGGTGACGTTTCTTTATACTGTTGTATAAAATCCCGTATTTCTTTTATATGACTAGGTTTTCTTACGAAAGAACACGCGATAAAATCAACATTCTCTTCTAAAAGAAACTGAATATCTTTTTTATCTTTCTCTGTAATAGCTGGTAAACGAACAGCCGCATCTGGTAAATTAACTCCTTTATGAGATGAGATATTGCCACCTGTTTTTACCTTCGTTTCTATTTTGTCCGTACTTATCTTTTCAACAATTAATTCAACTTCTCCATCATTAATCAAAATTCTACTGTCTACTTTCACATCATTCGCAATTCCTTCATAATCAACGCTTGCTTCTGTATTACTCCCTGTAACTGGTTGTGTATGTAAAATAAAAGAATCTCCTGCCTGAAGTGTAATTTGCTCTCCCTTCACTTCACCTAATCTTATTTTAGGACCTTGTACATCACCCAAAAATTTAATAGAGTCATCTAATGATTTCACTAAACGAATGATGTCTTTATGACTTTCATGCGTGCCATGCGATAAATTTAGTCGAACAATTTTCATACCATTCTTTATTAACTGTGCTAACGTTTCTTTATTATTACTTGCGGGTCCAATTGTACAAATTCGATCAATTGTCATTTTTGTCACCATCCTTTTTTAAATAAGTTTCCCATATGAATTTAAAAATAACAGACATAATGACATGAATAGATTAAAATTTACACAAATTTCATAAGGTTAAATCTATATTCCTTGCTGGCTAAGCATTAGAAGATATATTCGCTTTTTTGCAAATGAAGATATGTTGAATTGAAAGTAAAAGAAAAGTTAAATATGGGATAAACCATTGAGAATTTCGAATTTTTCATATATTGTACGAATTGAGTTCGAACTCAAAAATTTAAAAAGGTGGGAAAATTAGTGAATATGAAAAAATCTTTATCGGTGACAACTTTAGGGTTAGCGGTTTTAGGTTTTGGTTTTACTAATAACGCAAGTGCTTCAGAGGTCGACACTGTAGACAAGCAGCCCGTTTTAGTTGACTTTGATACAATTCAATCAACAAAAACATCTATTGTTCCTAGTTTGACTGTTGCAGCTGCACCTAAGAATGACTCTAACATTAGCGTATATACTCCCTTTTTTGGTAACCCATATGCAGTTGCGAAATCGAAATCAACTACGACCGAAGACTATGTTTATGCAAAAGCAAGAACTTTCAATGGCGATGGCTCATTAGTAAATACGAAAAGTAATAGTGCAAAAAAATCATCCTTTGTAAATGCTACAGCGACCAACACAAGCGTTTATTATGGAGATGATTACGCTATCGGTAATCATACCTATAAATTAAGTGGTTATAATGATGTAAATCACGAAACAAAAGCCTTCTGGTAAGAAAGAGAAAAAAGATATGCATCTTGCATATCTTTTTTCTCTAATACTTTACATATATTGAGGTGCTATTTATGAAACAAATATATATTATTAGCGGTGTTTTACTTATTTCATTACTTACAATTTATATTTTGTTCAATACTTCAATCATACAACCTCATCCTCTTTCCATAGAAAATAAACGAGAGCAACAAACCAATACTATTTCTTACGGATTGAAGGATAATCAAGGCCAACATATCAACAATGGCAGTACAATTACTAGTGAGGATAATAAAATTAATGTAACATTATCATTCGTACATACTATTAATGAAAACCGAAAATATGGATTAATTGTTCTAGAAGATTACGAACAAAAACCTTTTAAAATAGAAGATACTACTAATGAAATATCACACTATTTTTTTGATATGAAACCAAACAGTTCAATTACTACGAAAATCTCTTTACACACCTCTCCTAATGCAAATGAATTAACCTTTTTAATAATTAAAAAACCTGAATACAAATTAAAAGATAATAACTTAAATAAAGCAGCTATTTTAGAAGATATTCTAAGTATGCGATATTCAATGCATCCTCTTCAGAAAGAAAACGAAAAAATAAAACTCTCCCTTATAGATCCAGATGCTATTTTAAAAGATGGTCTTTACGAACCATTATTTGTTACGAACCGTGAAGAGAACTTACAAACTGTCTTCTTTGAAAAGGAAGGCAAGCAATTAACCCTATCAAACGGTAATGAAACGAATGATGAAATGACTTACGCAATCGTGGCTTTTAAAGATTGGAAACAAGTTGAAATATTTAACAATAGAAAAGTCGTTTATACTAAGGTTGCACCTGAAACAAGACAAATCTTTAATTTCACATTGCCTTCAGTGGATCAGGAAAGTAATTTTCAACTCGTCGCTTTTCCATTTCCTTTTAAAGTTAGCGAAGAAGATTATATCAGTCAACAAGCATTCAGTTCCTTTCGCATCGTAATTGAAAATGATAATAAATAAGTTATACTGTGCACATTACAACAACCTAAAAAAGGCCTACTCACACGAGTAGGCTTTTGAAACTATGAAAGTTTCGTCAATAACTGATTTAAATCTTTTTTCGTTTTCGTCGTTAATGATTTCATTTTATTAATATCGATTTTTTCTTTCTCCGCTCCTACAATTAACGGATACATACTTTGACCGATTGTTTTAGAATCCGTCGGATGTGATGCTTCTAGCTCTTTTTCAATCACGTCCCACTTTTCATTAATTTGTTTGCCAAGCTTATTCACTGTTTCCAATTTTGGATTAGCAGCTAACTGCTTGTCCAAGCTATCAATTAATGCTACAACTTCTTTAACGTTCGTTTTCACAGCAACACTTTTCTTCGGATCTTTCGTTGTCTTTTCGTTATTGTTTGTGTTTGAGCTTGTACTTGTGCTTTGATCTGCTGTTTTCCCGCTAGTCGTTTGGTCATTCGTTTTTCCTGTCGTTTCTTTTTCTTTTGTTTTCACATTCTCATTTTGAGTTGACGTTTTGCCGTTACTTTCTGTTCCTGATGATTCTTTCGTATTTTTTGCATCTTTATCTGTTTTTTCATTTGAAGAAGTATTTGTTTCTTTTTCAGTATCTTTCGTTGTTTTGGACGCTTCATCTGCACTTGTCGTTTTTGCTTCTCCTTCATTTTGCGCTGTTACTTGCTCTTTCTTTTCTGCCTCTTTATCTGCTGATGGACTACAAGCTGCCATAGTAAGCATTGTACCAATTGTTATCGATGCGATAGCGACCTTTTTCATTTTCATATAAATCCCCCTATGTTTACTTTATTTATCCTCCCCTTTACGATTCGATTTCCCCTTAAAAAATCCCTTTTCATACGAATTACCATCTTTCCGACAGTAATCTTCATAATAATACGGACAAAAACTGATAAACTCATTTTAATATTCGAGTTTCTTCTACTTCATTTTTCTGCTCGTAAGTAAAAGAAAAAGAGTATATTGTCACATTAAGAATTACTATCTTTATATGACGATATACTCTTCTATCAAATTTTTATCTTTCTTGACATTTTATTTATACAAAAAAATAAAATTTTCTTTCGTTTTTTGTTTCTCAACATTTGTTAACATAATATTTTTATGAATAACCACCATTCGAGTGAATAACTTGCCCAGTAACCCATTTCGCTTCTTCACTTACTAAAAAAGAAATTAAGCGCGCAGCATCCATTGTTTCTCCAACTCTACCTTGCGGGAATTTCCATACTAAATAATGTTTTAATTCCTCTGTAATCCACCCTGTATTTGTTGGTCCTGGATCAACGGCATTAACAGTAATCCCCTTCTCCATCGCTACTGGTGCTACTGACTTTGTAAATGCTTCAATTGCCCCTTTCGTTGCTGCATATGCTAGTTCATCTGGCATTGGACCTACTGACTGTCCTGAAGTAAGATTAATAATACTCCCGCCCGTTTTAAGTGAATAATGTTTTATAAACAATGAACTTAATAGCATAGTAGCCCGAATATTAACTGTATAATGTTTATCCAACTGCTCTACATCTAATTCCTCAATTCTCGTATGAGTAGAATATACTGCATTATTAACTAGAATAGATGGATCACCTAACCGTTCTGATACCATATAAAACAAACGATTTGGCGAATAAGACTGCGATAAATTGATTTCTGCCATTTCACATCGAACATCGTAACTTTCAATTTCCTTTTTCAGCAAAAAGGGTTCTTGATCACTCATTCCCCATGGCATCGCTTTATCATACTTTGGCCAGTACGTGAAAAAAATGTCTATCCCCTTTTGAGCAAGCACCTTGCATACAGCTGCACCAATTCCATTCAGACGAGTTGCCCCTGTTACAATTGCTATTTTCTTCACCTTTTTCTCCTCCATCTATACACAGATCCCCTGCATGAATACAGAGGATCTATCTTCTTATTGAATATTTGACAGTATACGTTCAGCACCTAATTTTAACATTTTAATAAAGATATAATTTACAATCGTAAACATTACAAATAAAACGATAAACATAACCCACAGTCCGACATGAAGGAAGAAGTATAATACACTTACTCCCCCCACAATAATTAAAGCTATTAAAATATTAGCTAAAAAATTCCACAAAGTGGTATATCGGCTCTTAAATAATTTCTGCTCTGTATCCCAATGAATATCTGCAGTTTGCGCGTCCCAGCGTGTTCCGATTAAATTAATTAATAACAACCCGTTCGCACTTAGTAAAAACCACAGTATCATAAAGACTGGAGAAATCCCAGCTACAACTGCCATCGTAATACCGAATACTGCTAAAATGATCACATTAATTAACCAAGCAGTGATTGCTTTCGCAAAAAAGATATCCGAAGCCTTTACTGGTAAATAACGATTCACAAACCAAGAGCTTCCATCTCGCGAAAATGACGTTGTTGCAATGACGTTACTACCCATTAAAAATAACGATGCACAAAGACCAACACCAATTGCAAATCCTGTTGTCTTTGGATTGTTAATATACTCTGTAATAAACTTTAAATTTCCATCTTGCACAAATAAAATAAAGAACAACATAATTGGCATAACGAAAGTTTGTACAATGCAATTTAAGAAAAATTGTGGTGTATGGAATAACGTTTTAAATTCTTTTTTCACATACGCTTTTAAATGCGAACTTTGTACTGTTGATTTCTGTAAACCTTCCGCCGAAATAACTTGTTTCTTTGCTGTACTCGTTGAAAGTCCAATAACCCCTTTTAAATATGTACGCTCTGCTATGTAATAAAACAACACAAAGAAGACAAATGAAATAACTGCAAAGATTATTACATATAAAGGTCCCTTCCAATTTGCATTTTCTACTAATGCCACTGCTCCAAAATATGTAGTTGGAAAATAATTTGTCATTTGTACTAAAAGAGAAGATTGATTATTTACAAGGTATTCCGCAGCCCCATCTCCAGAAAACGCACTTTTATTTCTCCACTGCATAAATACGTTAATTCCTACAATAAATAATATACTTACGATTCCAATAAATATATTTCCTCGATCTTTATTTTTCGCTATATTTGTATACCTCATAATAATTGTCATCAGTAACGAAGCTAATACTAACGGCACGATTGGGAAGAGTAAGTAAATAAAAATCATATATATGTAATATGTAATAAATGCGCCACTTTTTAAACCGTACGTAATGAAGATTGGTAATAAAATGAATGAACTCATTACGTATTGTGTAATTAATACCGTTAAAAATTTTGCCGAAATAATTTGCGCTGGTTTTAATGGTAACGGCAGTAACATTTCAATATCATTGCTGTAGTAAAATACAGTTAAAATGTTCGTTATACTCATTAAAAATACCCATATACTCGCAATCGCAAGTCCCATTGCAATAATCATTCCCGGCCCTTGCCCTAATTGTTTCAGACCTTCATACATTCCGTGCGTCATCGAACCAAATATTAAAAATCCAACAAATAAAATAGCTGCAAATGAAAATAAATACGCCCATCGCTTCTTCTTATCTGCTATAAAATCTGCGTAATTTAACTTTAATAGTACCTTCGTTAACGTCCAAATTTTACTCATTGCCCGTCATCTCCAAGAACATTTTTTCAAGTGATTCATTGGATTTAAAATGATCTCTCATTTCATCTAAATTTCCTTTAAACTGCAAATTCCCCTTATTAATAATAGCAACCCGGTCACATATTTTTTCCGCTACTTCTAATACGTGTGTAGAGAAAAATACAATCTTTCCTTTATCCGCATGTTCTCTCATCATTTCTTTTAAAATATATGCAGATTTCGGATCAAGCCCTGTTAACGGTTCATCTAAAATCCATACATCTGGTTCATGCACGAGCACACCAATAATAACGATTTTTTGTCTCATACCGTGCGAATAACTTTGAATTTGATCAGATAATGCATTATAAAGATCAAACTTCTTCGCTAAAGACTCTATTCGTTCTTGTCTTACTTCTTTCGGCACTTCATACATATCAGCCATAAAGTTTAAATATTCAATTCCTTTTAAACGTAAAAACATATCTGGGCTATCCGGCACATAACCAAACGTCTTCTTCGCTTCCATCGGCTCTTCCATAATATTTTTTCCGTTAATCGTAATAGTCCCTTTGTCCACCCCGTGAATGCCAGTAATCATCTTAATTGTCGTGGATTTACCCGCACCATTCGGTCCTAAAAATCCAAAGATTTCGCCGCTAGGTACAGATAAACTTAAATCTTTTACTGCATAGGTAGACCCATTATAACTTTTTGACACATTCGTAATTTCAATCATTCCATCCAATCCTTTCCTTAATTACCAAATAACTATATTGATATTATAGCATACTTCTATTTTAAGATTTTTACATTTTTCAGTTTATTTAACCTTTAAAATAAATATACACCCCTAATCCAACAACTAAAACGACAGCTAGTATAATATAAATCATTGTTAATCGTTTAATATTCCCCTTTGTCGCTTTGCTATAATTTGCATCACCATTCCGCCCAATTAACACCGTCGCAATGACAGTAATCACTACAAGTAATACAACGATCATGATCCAAGTTAGCATTTCTTCCTCCCCCTCCTTACAACCATTTTACAATATTATCCTCTTTATTTCGCAGCATATTTCCTCTTTTTACTATTATTATGAAGCAAACTGGAAAACTATTATTACCATTCCTATCCAATTGTGATATATTTGTAACATAACGTGACTTATTTCTAACAACGTAAGGAGGACCTATCATGAAAACAACTTGGATAAAATATTTAGGATTTCTCGGTTTCTTCGGTTTCCTCGGATTTTTTTATGAAAAAGGATTGTTTACTATGTTCTGTTTCTTCTCCTTTTTCACATCGTATAGAACAGTTCAACACGATGAACTGTTTGAACAAATTGTCAATAAATCGTGTCGCAATGCATTTATCATTACATTACTAACTACCGCTATCATTATGTTTATTGAAATGTTATTTCCAAACCCGATCTTACAAGAAATTGATATCACTCTTATTTTCGGCACACTCATTCTTACGTTCGGTTTTTCTATGTTCTTTTATGATAAACCTGTTGATGAAATGGAAGATGCACCATGGCGTTCGTAACGAAGATAAAAGAATACCGCGCAAAATTGAACATGACACAAGAAGATTTAGCGAAGCAAGTTGGTGTACGCCGTGAAACAATTAGCCACCTTGAAAAAGGTAAGTATAATCCTTCATTGCAACTCGCTCACGATATAGCGAAGGCACTTCATAGTACGATTGATGAGATTTTTATTTTTGAGGATAAATAAAAAATACCGTCATTCTTTCCAAGAAGAATGACGGTATTTCTCATCGATTATCCATATAAAACCGCATGAAATACGCCTAATAGTAAGTATTGATCCTCCATGTAATCTCCATCATATGCATTCATCTCGATGTAATACATATCTTCCTCAAGACGAATATTCCAATCTGCGATTAAATAGCCTTTTCGTAATAATTTTCCCATTCCAAATGAAGTTTTATGAACAACATATTCTTCTGCCTTATATGTAAAGGTAAATATAAAATTTGCATCCAATAACTTTCCGTCACATACAAGTATTTCATGCTCTGCATCATTATTATCGATGTACGTTACTAAAATCTTTCTTTGGCGCTGCCTACTTACATCCTTTGCAATGACGCGAATATTGTTCTTAATATCCTTTATTTCATAAATGATATTACTACCAATTTTCGGAATAAAATCCAGCACTCTCATCAGCGTATTTTTATAATAGCCCCTTACTACGCCTACTTGCTCGCTTCCATTATAAACCTCTATCGGCGTCGTATCTGCTTTGCTATCACACGGTCGTTTGTAAGAAAGCTGCATCATTCGCTCTCCTCTTAAGTACTGATCAAACGTCACAGGATATTCTATCGCACGCAGTTCCTTATTTAGCTCATATAAATAGCATTGAACGCTCTCTACTAATGTTTCAGTAGAGATACGCTCTTGAAGTTCAAATTCTTGCCAGCTGGAAGAAACATTCCATTGGTTATGATCCTCTTCATAGAATAAGCCAAGAATGACCTCTTCACGGTCAGCCGTTTCATATTTCATAGGCACGTTTTGCCCGTGTTGAACTTGTTCCATCCACTGACCTAAATAAATGCCCAGCTCTGCAACCTTCATACATGATTTTTGAAAAAATACTCTGTCACCCATACAAATTGTTAAATCCCCTTCGATAAAACCATTTGTATAAGCAACATACCGTGGCTCATCCTTCTGCGGGAGATTCTTGTCTAACTCAAATAAAAACGTTAACATCCTTCATTCACCTCTAGTTGTTACACTAATCATACATGACATCGCATCACTCTGAGAAACTATTTATATACGTATATTTAATTCACGCATTATAACACGTGAATGACCTTGTATAGTAGCGTTATTTTTTGTTCTATATCTTAGTATATGAACTTATATGAGGGATTTTTCAAATATATCTATCGCAACTTACAATATATCATCGATTTGCCGACAAATATCAGCACAATTAAAATGAAGCTACCTTTTCTTCCGCCACTCCCAAAATTTCTAAAATTTGTAGCAGACTCTCCACTTCATAAGTCGGCTTAACTTCTGCCCTATTTTCTTTCAAACTTGGATTATACCAACACGTATCAATGCTGTAATCTTCTCCGCCTTTCATATCAGAAGTTAGCGAATCTCCGACCATTAGTACACTTGATTTATCCGTAATTCCAAATTTCTCAAATGCATAATCAAAAATCTCACGTGCTGGCTTTTGATGACCAACTTCTTCAGAAATAATAATATGATCAAAGAAATTACATAAAGGTGAATTTCCGATTCTTGATTGTTGCACCTTCGTATATCCATTCGTAATAATACCTAACTTGCAATCTTGTAGATTTTCACATAATTGTACTGCGCCTTCTATAAGGTGTACTTCTTTCCCTAAGTTTTCAAGATATACATCACTAAATTGCTGTGCATCTACATTTATATTATGAAGTGCAAATAATTGTCTAAATCGATCTACTGCTAATTCACTTAGCGTAATCATTTTATTTTCTAAATCTCTCCATAATCCATTACTAATCTCTTTATAACTTGCAAGATAATCATTATACCCTGTAGGCATACCAAACTGTACAAACGCATTATGTAATGCGTGTCTTTCCGTTTCAGGGAAATCTAATAATGTATCATCTACGTCGAATAATATAACTTTGTATTTCATGATGTTCTCCTCAATTCCTATTTTAAAAGCTTCGTTCTCATTGCTTAAAATTTATTTAATTCTTTTAACTAAAGCACACTTTAATTCAATTTTTATATAACTAAAATTACACCTCTGCGCTTAATAATTTATAATCATTATTAAAATAGGCATGTATCATGTGTCCACCAAATAAATCTCCATCATGATATTCACAGTATATATCATTTTCTCTAATTTCAATGTCATAGAGCGTAATCGCTTTTGCAAATTTTTCTTTCGTTATATCATATTCTCCTGCATCTACAGCATCCCAATTTAAATGTTCATCATTATCATCATACTCAGGCCAAAAATCATTTTTGTAATTTATCAATTTTTCTGCTATGGCTACTTTAGCCTTTTTATCAAATTCTTCTATACATAAAAAAAGCTTCTCTGCCCTTTTAATCATCTCATTAACATCTACATATTCATTTCTAATATCCAATTGCCAATGTATTTCCTCATTTTTTTGCTGATATACTTTACATGTCTCATTAAAGGTAAACAATCCTATTAATTCACTTTTTATTGATTTCCCCATCTCCTAATTTCCTTTCTATTATGATAACCCTCCATCAAATACATAGACATTTTCTTGCTTTTTCCCTATAGTTCATTATAGAAATCATTATAAATCACACGACTTTACCGTCACTTAACATAATAACACGATAGTAATATAAGTTTATATATTTCATTATGAGGCGCTTAACCTGCTCTTTATTGAATACACCATTATCTTCTATTTTCAACTACGCTATAAGTAAAAGGAGGCTAATCCGCTCAGCCTCCTTTTACTTATTAATCTTCTAGTAATAACTCTTTCATTTCCTCTAACGACTCTTTCGTAAAGCCAAGAGCCCTTTTAGCGTATGCTTCAACTGATCCGTATTGCTTTTGAATTTCACCAATCGCAGCTTGCAAGTATTCAGCACGTGCTTCAAACATTGCACCTAATATCGCTCTGCTCTCATCGTTTTGTAATTTCGCACCTAAAAAGGCCATCATTTTTTCATTTAGCTTTTCACGGAAACCGTTACTTAGTAAGTAGTCTTCCATTACTGTTTTTTCCGGTACACCTAGTAAAAGTAATAATAGTGCTGATCCGAATCCAGTACGGTCTTTTCCAGCTGTACAGTGGTTTACTAACGGTAAGTTTTCCGGATTTTGCGCTAAGTTTAAGAAGCTTACAAATGCCTCGTTACCACTTACGAAACCTTGATTCATTTTCACAAGATACTCACCTGGTTTTCCTAACATAGAAAGGTCACCAACTTGGAAAAATTCATTTATATTTAAGTCTTTCGCTAAATCTTGCATAACTGGTAAGCACACTTGACGAGCACCTGTAATCTCTGGGTTTGGCTTATGCTTCACTTCAAAGTCTGTACGGTAGTCACAAATTAATTTCAAGCCAGACTTTTGTAAATAGTCGATATCCCACTCTGTTAGTCCTGCCAATTCTTCAGAACGGTACAACTTGCCCCATTTTACTTTACGGCCTTCAGTCGTTTCATATCCTCCCATATCACGGAAGTTAAACGCGCCTTGTAATGGCAGTCTACGTTCAGCTACTGTTACTGCTTGTCCATTACTTCCTACTAGTCTAAAATATGGACGTTCAGTTTCACTCGGGTTTTCAATTGTATATGATAATTCTCCATTTAACGTTGCAAGTAATTCTCCATTTTCTTCAATATGATCTGGTGAAGTACTCCAATAAATACGAACTTCTTCTATATTATTTTCCCACTTTATTTGTAACGTATTATCTTCAATTCTTTCTACAGTTGCTTGTAGCCAATTTCTTTGCTGCTCCATTCTTTCACCAACGCTTTCTCATATAATCGAATCTTTCTTTATTGTATTATAGGAATATCTATTTTGTCGTTCTCATTTTTCTTTTTATCTTACAAAGAGGCAAAAAGTTCTTTTACTTGTTCATAAGTTGTACACGGATTCCCTCGAAAGACATATGCAATTTGTTCATCACCTAAATCTTTATATACAACTGTCCCGCGATCAGGGTGCGAATAAATAGTCCCCTCCCACTAAATGAGTTCGAGAGAGTACATCATTCACCCTCCTAAAACTCCCTCACATACCGCTCAGTACAACTCAGCAACTGACATCCATTCTTTTCAAAAACATCCTTCATCCATTCATTTTGTACATTTGTCTCACCAATATAATAAGATGCACCTATTTCCTTTAAGACAAACATCGCACCTGCAAATAATGCCGCTTCATATCCCTTATTACGCATATTTGGAGTAACTGCGAAGTACATAAGTTTCCCTTCTTCTAACGTACCTCTTTCAATATGCGGGATTACAATTCCTATCGGCTCTTCATCGACACTCGCTGTTAAGCAATGTTCTTTCCAGTGCTCACCAATTTCTTGTAGCATCATATGCACAAATTGATCATGAGCGACTGGTTCTCCCGTCGCTTCATTCCACAGTGAATAAAAAGCCTCTTCTCCAACTTCTTCAATAAGCTTAAAATCCATTTCACTTTCTACATCTTCTACTTCATATATATCTTTAAATACAATCATGTTTTCCGTAACATATTCAAATGAATACGTTTCAAAACATTTTTTATACACATCATAATTTGGACTTTTTGAAGAGATTTCAAAATGTAGTTTTTCTAATTCACCTTTTTTAGCTTCAGCAACGCAATATTGCATCATTTCCTCTAATTGCTCTTCTGTAAAAATCTCTGCATTATTTTCTTTTATCATAATAGAAGAAGCACTTCTTCTTATTTTAAAATGTTTTTCTAACTGTTCTATCGTCGTCATATTCTTCCCTCATCTATATCATACTCGAATTTCTAATCGTTCTCCTTGCATGAGCAGGATTGTCCTTGAATATATAGAATACTAGAAAAGATCGCATCTTTAAAGTGCGGAGGAGGTTCTCCAGTGGATATTACAGCATTGCAACAACAGTTAGAGCTTATACAACAAAATGACTATACGCAACTACAGCATATAGACGTAAATGAGTTAACTTTGAACATGCTTCAGTATATCGGAACGACTGATAGCTACGTTCGTTACCAACTTATATATAAATGTTTTGCGCATTTCATTCATCATGAATTCCTTATGGACGATCAGCTGAAATTACTTCTGCAAACTTGTTTAAGTGATGAGTATTTATATTGTGACATTTACTCCCCACATACAGATGGGGTTTTCACACGTTCTTACACTGTTTCGTTAATTGCGTTAATACTCCAATTCGCTAATTCGCACTACTTTTGTACAGAGGAGGATATCGAAGAAATAAAAAATAAACTCATTACATATACAAACTTAGAAACGGATTTTCGAGGCTATATTGAAAACAAAGGATGGGCTCATTGTCTTGCTCACGTATCTGATGCTTTCACCGAAATTGTTCATAATACGTATACGACCTTTGAATGGTACGAAGAATTAATTCATTGTTTATTAAATAAAATTTTTATTCCATCTGACCTTTTTCATAATAATGAAGATGAACGCATTGTTACTCCATTACTAGCAATGCTGTATCATGATTTTCCTCAAAACGAGTTAATTTCTATTATTCATAAAAAAATAAAAAGGCTTCCTCAAATTAGAAAACGCCTTTCACTTAATGAGTATTGTATTTTATGCGCCAACATTAAAACCTTTTTACGCACATTATTTTTCAGAACGAAAGATGACCATAACTTAGCTTTTACAGCGCGTAAAACAGAAAGAATGTTAAAAGAACTCCCTAACTATTATTAAATACAAGGAGCAAAAATATGGGCTACATTGAAGACATGAGAAATCTAGTAGGAAATCATCCACTTATTTTAATAGGATCACATGCCATTATATTAAATGAAAAAGATGAAGTATTACTGCAGCTTCGGACAGATTTTAACCGATGGGGCATTATTGGGGGTGCCTTAGAATATAACGAAACGTTAGAAGGTGCTTTAAAACGAGAAGTATTTGAAGAAACTGGACTTATTATTAAAAATCCAGAACTATTCCGTACATACTCAGGGCCAGATTTCTTTCAAATCTATCCAAACGGCGATCAAGTACATGGTGTACTCGTTGTTTATATTTGCCGCGAATTTCACGGGGAGCTTATATGTGATAAAACTGAGTCAAAAGAATTACGTTTCTTTCCGTTTGATGAGTTACCTAGTACTCTTCATCCAGTCATTGAGGGGATTCTTCGCGATTTTCATCACTCTAATTAAAAATATAAATAAAACAACCTCATTTCCCGTCATTACAACGTGAAATGAGGTTGTTATCGTTCACCGTAAATCCCTATTTCCCCAAAATGATATTAACGCTCTCTTTCTACAACTTTATATCCCTTTATAAAAAGGATAGTTATATAAGAAACAATAAATGAAAGAATAGTATACATGCCAACCCAAAAGAAAAATGCTGGATCGTGCACTGTAACACTTAACATAAGAAAAATAAGAAATGTTACAATTGGCATCGCGTAAAATGTACCTACTTTATATGTCACAGCTATTGAAAAAATACAAATAAGTAATGGATATATACAGAAAATAAAAATGATTTCACTCAATGTTATGTCCCCCTTTCTGCAGAAATAATAGGTTTCTCGTAAACATTTGGGGGAACAACAAAATTTTATTTTTTATTAGTAAATATAATGTTAGATTGTTATCTCAATCTGATTCCCTTCAGGATCACTTACTACACTTTCATAGTAACCATCCCCTGTAGTTCGTGGGCCGTTTAACACAGGGTACCCTGCTTCTCTTAATGTATGAGTTAATTCGTTCACCTTTTCTTTATTACCTACAGAAAAAGCAATATGCGCATATCCTACTGTTTGTGTTTTTATTTTATCGTCTATCCCTACTTGTCTCATAAGTTCTAGACGCGCACCACCTTCAAAAGTTATGAAATAAGATTCAAACTGCTTTTTCGGATTGTGATATAAGCTATTTTCTTCACCACCGAAGTACTGTTTATAGAAATCACACATTCCTTCTAAATCATTCACCCAAATTGCTACATGTTCAATTTTCATAATCGACACCTTTTCTTTTATGTTATTCAACTGGCAATTGGATGCTTCATTGCCAGTACATTTAATTTTCTTTATTTGTTCTCGTAATCATAAGATCAAGTCCAAGGCTTTTTAACCCATATAAATAATCTTCTTTCCAGTTGCTCACTGTTATTTTCGGAATATGTTCTGCCGGAATGTACTGCGGACAACTTTTTACAATTTGATCTATTACAAATTGATTCACTTCATCATCACAGAAGATAAACGTATGAGGGTTAATAATAGCTATACATGTAGCTATTAAACGAGTAATAGCATCTATATTATATTCCTCTGAATTATGCGAATCCCCACTTCTCAAAGCTTGTAAGAAATTTTTATTATCATACTGCGGAACGAAAGATATCTCTCCTGAGAAAAATGTACTTCCGCGTACGACATCTCCATTTACCATAATCCCCGCACCTGGGCCATTTTGACCTGAATACAAATATACAAGAGAGGAATTGTCATTATTCCTCGTGTTTTTATGATACCCGAGCACTGCAGCATTCATATCGTTTTCTATTACTACTGGTATAGAAAACAGTTCCTCAAAGTGACTTTTCAAATTAAAATTTTGAAACTTTTCATATCCAGGAATATAGAAAATACGCCCATTATCGACCGCACCAGGGACACCAATTGATATAGAACTTATTTTTGGAAACATAGCTATAAGACTTTCTATATGTTCTGTTAATACGCTTAGTCCCGCATCAATTAATGCACTTGAAGTACTCCCTTGTTCTTTTACTTCCCCTAAACAGTTAAAAATTGTATAATTCGTCTCATTTTTTTCTAAAAATATCGCTAATCCTAACATATATTCTGGATTATACGCATATCGTTTCGCTCTTCTTCCGCCACTTGAATCATCTAAACCGACTAAAGTGACTTCACCATCTTGTTTCATATTTTCTATAAATTTACTTATCGTTGGAAAACTAATTTCTAATGTATTACTAAGTTCAACTTTCGTCGCACTTCCTTGCTCTAGAAGAGCCGTACGAATGCCGCGAAGGATCGTCTCTTTAATTGATTTTTGAGTAACAAATTGTTCACTCAAATCGCTCACCACCTTAATCAACATACTTATTAAACACTTTTAATAAGTTGCGTTGACAATATATCATACATCATTTTCTAAAGCAATAGAGATGATATATTTCCGCTGCATGCAACCCTTATTTAGCTCGGTGTATTCTCTCTTGTAATAGACGATACAATTCCAGACAAAAGAACAAATAATAAAACAGCTAGCAAGGCATTACGTATTCCGAATGCTTCCCCAAGTATCCCTAAAAATGGTGGTCCGACTAAAAAGGCTGTATAACCAATGATAGAAACTGCAGCAACATTAGAAGTCGCATTTTCACGGTCATCTCCAGCAGCTGACAGACCAATTGGGAACCCTAGCGCTGCACCAATCCCCCACAGTACTACGCCAAATGCTAGAAAATACGAATTACTCCCAAATATTACGATTGAAATTCCTAGAATCGCCATCATAATAGTGGCACGTACGACAGCGACACGACCGAATCGATCAAGGAAATAGCTGCTACACATACGAGTTAACGTCATTGCTAATACAAAAATTGCGTACATAATAGAACCTGCCACTATACTTTGCTCATGTCCATCTACCATCACGATAGGTAGCCAATCATTTGCACTACCTTCTGCAAATGCCATTCCAAGCACAAAAAGACCAATTAAAAGCACCTTTTTTTCCATACGTAAGGAAGTACGCTTCTCTCTCCTTTTGTTCCGCGATTTCTCCTTCTTTCCTGTTCCATGCGGAAGAAAACGATACACCATACATACAAGTAATAGAAACATGACCGAAATCACAAGAAACTGATACAGAATCGGGATGTGAAGCGACGCTGCGACAGAACCACTGAGCGCGCCTACTAAAGTTCCTACACTAAAAAAGCCATGAAATTTCGGAAGAAGAGTTGTTCCTAATTTCTGCTCAATGGAAGAACCTTCTACATTCAATGCGACTTCCGCCAATCCGTAGCCTACTCCAAATACTAGTAAGCTACTAAAAGCCCCCATACTAGAAACAAAATAAATATTTATACCTAAACAAATCAATCCAACAATCATAAAAAACATGCTGCCTATAATAACGTCTCTAGCTCCCTTACAGTCAATGAAGCGGCTTGCACTCAGTAAACCAATTATTGAACCAACAGATAGTCCGAACAAAATCCAGCCCATTTCTGCATTTGACACTGCTAACATATCTCGAGTAGCTGCTGTTCTTGAAATCCATGTAGCAAACGCGACACCTGGCAAAGCAAATAAGAGAAAAAGAGCGTTTCGAGAGGCAAGTAATGTCTTTGTATGATTGTTCGCACTATATTTCTCCATATGAAACACCTTCCCCATTGTCTATACGATAAGACACCAGTTTATTCATATACCCGTAAAAAAAACGATTTCTATAAATCTATCGTTTTAATAACTTTAGCTGGATTACCACCAACAACTACATTATGAGGTACATCTTTTGTCACAACTGCCCCTGAGGCAATTACAGCGTTGTCTCCAATTGAAATACCAGGGTTAATTATAGCTCCCCCGCCAACCCAAACGTTGTTACCAATCTTTACAGGCTTTCCATATTCTTTACCGGAATTCCGCTCTACCGGATGTAGCGGATGCGTAGCAGTATAAATGTGAACTCCAGGTGCAAACATACAATTATCACCGATTCGTACTTCACAAACGTCCAAAATCACACAATTGAAATTTGCGAAAAAGCTCTTTCCAACATGGATGTTGTAGCCATAATCACAACGAAAATCAGGATTGATTTGGGCTTTCCCGTCAGCTGAAGAACCTAAAAGCTGATTTAATAACGTAAAACGTTTTTCATCTCCTATCTCCATCGCCTCATTATAAAGGCGTGTTAAACGTTTTGCTTCAGTTCTATCAGCTACTAACTCTTCATCATCTGGCATATACATTTCTCCTGCCACCATCTTTTCTTTCTCCGTTTTCATACATTCATCTCCTTTTTTATTGAATGAGATCCACTTATTAAACTTCTTTAATAAGTGACTTAAATTATACTTATTAAACACATTTAATAAGTAACCCTATATTAGCATACTTTTTAACATATGCAACTAATAAGTTTTGAAAAGAAGTGCGAATTCCTTGCTCTACATATCAATATGAAGAATATTATATAGATAAACAAGGGAACGCTCAGCGCCCCCTCTCAAATCCAATCCGTTTTTTAATTTCAGCTAAATTTACCTTCGCGATTTCTCTTGCCCGCTCAGCACCTTTTTCTAACGCTTCGTATAATAAATTTGGCTCATTCATATACCTAGCGTATTTCTCACGAGGTCCAGCTAACTCACGATCTACAACGCGAAACAACTCTTTTTTCACATCACCCCATCCGATTCCAGTCTCATATTTTTCACGGATCGACTGTATTTCAGCCTCTGTCGCAAATTCTTTATAAATTATAAATAACGTTTCTAGTTCTTTCGGTTCATTCGGAAGTGAAGAATCTGTTTTGATTTTAAATATTAACTTTCGTAGTTTTTCTTTCTCTGCAAATAATGGGATTACATTCCCGTAACTTTTACTCATCTTTCTTCCATCAAGTCCTAGTAATATTGCTCCTTCTTCTTGTATGACATACTCCGGAAGTGTAAATGTCGTGCCGAATGTATGATTAAAATACGTCGCAATATCACGTGCAATTTCAATATGCTGAATTTGATCTTTCCCAACTGGTACATGAGTAGCTTGAAATAGTAATATATCCGCCGCCATTAAGATCGGATACGTATATAATCCCATATTCACTCCTGCATCTATCTCTAAACCCGCTTCTTTATTTTGCTCCACCTTCGCTTTATACGCATGAGCACGGTTCATAAGTCCTTTCGGAGTTAAGCAAGCTAATATCCAAGCTAATTCTAGAATCTCCGGCACTTCTGTTTGTCTATAAAAAATAACATCTTCCCCAAGTCCAAGCGATAACCAAGTAGCTGCTACCTCTTTCGTATAACTGCTGAACTTTTCTGAATCATGCACAGCATTTAACGCATGATAATCAGCTATAAAGTACAATGCTTTTCCTTCATTATTCTTTGACATTTGCAATGCAGGTTTAATCGCACCAATATAATTTCCTAAATGCGGATAACCTGTCGGCTTAATTCCTGTTAACATTATTTTTTCACTCACACTAACTCCTCCTTTCTCAAAATAAAAAGAGCCTCTCATCCTTAAAAAGGACGAGAAACTCCCGCGGTACCACCTTCATTAGCTATCATTATAGCTCACTTCAACTTCTTAACGTGAAGTAACCGTCTTTACCTACTCATTTCAGTTAGAAGCTCCAGAGCCCATTCCATATTCATCCCTTACTGATTCTCACCACATATCAGCTCTCTGAAAAGTTTCGAATATGTACTCTTCTCTTTCATTGCTTTTTCGTTATTTTTTACAGTTTATCACATTTTACTTCCAAACAAACCCGAATTTTCTATTTTATATAGCAGGAATTTCCACTTCAATTGTCTAATCTTATATAGGTTTGCAGAAATATTCAAAACAACTTTGGAGGTTTTTTCATGGTAAAATATATATCCATTTTAGGTTCCACAGGATCCATCGGCACATCTGCATTAGATGTTGTTTCAGCTCATCCTGAACATTTCAAAATCGTCGGTTTAACCGCAAATTATAACATTGATCTTCTTGAGCAACAAATCAAAACGTTTCAACCTCGTATTGTAAGCGTTGCGACAAAAGACTTAGCAGACACGCTTCGTACGCGTATTTCAGCAAATACAAAAATCACACACGGGACTGATGGCTTAATTGCAGTAGCTACTCACCCTGATTCAAATCTTGTATTAAGTTCTGTTGTCGGTGTTTCAGGATTACTCCCAACAATTGAAGCATTAAAAGCGAAGAAAGATATCGCTATTGCTAATAAAGAAACTTTAGTTGCAGCTGGACATATCGTAACTGAACTAGCGAAACAAAACGGATGTCGCTTAATTCCAGTAGATAGTGAGCATTCAGCTATTTTCCAATGTTTAAACGGAGAAAATAATAAAGAGATTGAGAAGTTAATTGTAACAGCTTCCGGTGGTGCTTTTCGTGATAAAACACGTGAAGAAATGCAAACGTTACAAGCTAAGGACGCTTTAAAACATCCAAACTGGTTAATGGGCGCAAAACTAACGATTGATTCTGCCACATTAATGAATAAAGGATTCGAAGTAATGGAAGCGAGATGGCTATTTGATATTCCGTATGAAAAAATTGATGTAATGATTCATAAAGAAAGCATCATTCATTCTTTAGTAGAATTTATTGATGGATCAGTTATGGCACAGCTCGGTGCTCCTGATATGAGAATGCCTATTCAATATGCGTTTCACTATCCTACTCGGCTACCTTCTTCCTATAAAAAATTAAATTTATTAGAAATCAGTAGTTTACATTTTGAAAAACCAGATTTAGAGAAGTTCCCTTGTCTACAATACGCATATGAATGTGGCAAAATCGGTGGTACTACTCCCGCTGTATTAAATGCAGCAAATGAAATTGCGAATGCACGATTCTTAAAAAATGAAATTGTCTTTTTCGATATTGAAAAAACAATTTACAAAACAGTTGAAGCTCATCATAACGTAAAAGACCTTTCACTAGATGCTATATTAGAAGCGGATCAATGGGCGCGCCAATATGCAAATGAATTGTTAATAAAAAAGAGCTAAAACAGTTCCCACTTGAAGTGACCCCTAAAAGT
>NZ_QPEL01000039.1:0-41518 GCF_008368965.1 Bacillus sp. AY2-1
TGATTATAGTTTCACTTTATTTTAATCCTTTAATTAAAGGTGACGCTTCCCCACTATGGAAAATCCATAAGTCATGAAGTGATCTCGTACATCCGACATATAGTAACTTTGCATCATGTTTTGTGTTTTTGTAATGTTCTTCATCCACATCAATTAAAAGCACCGCATCAAATTCTAAACCTTTCGCTAAATAGACAGGTACTACTGAAATACCACCTTCATATTTACTTTGATCTGCTTCAATAACGTTTACAGCCAATCCTGCTTTTGTTAATTTCTCATATATATCGCGGCATTCATCGTCTGTTCTTCCTATTACCGCAATGGTTTTCACATCTTCGTTTTGTAGATGTTTTAACGTCTTCATAATCTCATTAAATTGATCTTCTGCATGGATTACCTTAACATCTTCACCACTGCGAAAAACTGGTGTTGCGAGCCCAACTGGAATCTCTGCATTTTTAATTATTTCGTTCGCAAATTCTATAATTTCTTTTGTAGAACGATAACTTCTCGTCAGTTCATAATAACCTGTTTCTTGGAATACTTCTTTAAAAGCACTCCAATCTTCAATTCCTTGATAATCATAAATTGCTTGAGATAAATCACCTAATATAGTAAAAGAATTACCTAGTGTAATTTCTTTTAATACATAAACTTGGAATGGTGGAAAATCTTGCGCTTCATCAATAACGACGTGATGGAATTTCTGTCCGATTTCAATACCTGTTATGCGGTGATGTATGTAAATTAAAGCTGGTAAATCTTCTACATACACTTCTTTTTTACGACAACTCTTTTCAGTTTCTTTCACAAGTTCTTCAGGCAATACTTCGAGTATTTCTTTACTTTTCAATATTGAACTATATAGTGAAAGTGGGCTCATTTTCGGCCAAAACTTCATATAAGTGTTCAATCTCTTTGTCGCTTCTTTTTTTAACAATTTCTTCTCGTTTGTTTCTCCATACTTTTTCAGTTCAATTTCAATCCAGCGCTTCATTCGGCCGACTAATCTTTCTCTTCTTTTCTTTAATGGATAATGTTTATATTCAACTTGCATCCATTTTTTTATGTCTTCTACTGGAATAATAGCTTTGTCCCATGCCTCAAAATCACTTGTTGGTATTAATTCATTTTCAAATTGAATCATTCTCTCTTCAATAAAGAACTTAAATTCCAGTGTACCTTTCAATTTACCGAGCATAACCTTTTCTTCATCACGATTAATTGAAAATGCTTCTTTCAATTTTTCTTCTGTCTGCTTTAGTTTCACTGAATCATCTAACGTACGTAATGCCCAATCCGGAAACGTTGTTTGACTAATATTCCCTACACCTAATTCAGGAAGTACACTCGAAATATAGTCTAAAAACAGACTATTCGGCGCAAATACGATCATTCTCTCAGCTTCTAGCTGCTCACGATATTCATAAATCAAAAAAGCAAGGCGATGTAAAGCAATTGTTGTCTTTCCGCTCCCTGCAACCCCTTGAATTAATAATGGCAAGTTTCTTTCCGCACGAATAATATCATTTTGTTCCGATTGAATCGTTGAAACAATATCCTTTAGTTTATTATCTTTATTCTCACCTAATCGATATAGAAGAAAATCATCGGCATGTGATACATCTTCATTTCCTTTTACATATGTATCAACAACACGTTCAAGTTCTCTTTTTCGAATAGAAATGTTTCGTTTTAAATACACATCACCTTCTACTAACCCATCTGGTGATTGATAAAATGCTAATTCTTCTCCACCGGTAAATGAATAAAACATACTTGCGACAGGTGCCCGCCAATCAATAATGATTGGCTTCATCGTGTCCATATCCGAAACCCCTACTTTTCCGATATAAATCGGCATAACTTCTTCTTTTCCATCTTCCTGAAAATCTAACCTTCCAAAGTACGGCTCTTGCACACCAATACGTAAATTTTGTCTATTAGACTCTCTCATACTTTCAAGAATTTGCTCCTTAAAATCTTCTCCATAATAAACTGGGATTTTTTCAAGCTTATCCAATTGCTCATCCATCGTATGCAAAGTATCCTTCATTTTTTGTAACTCATCTTCAAATATGTTGCTCATTTCGACGATTCCCTCCTGTCCGTTCTAATTTTTCAGTCGAAGTATCATTGTATTAAAAATCCAATCATAAAGTCAATAGTTTCTATTTAAATTTTCCGAAAAAACTTACTTTTCATCTTTCTAATTTAAAAAGAATATGCAACATTTAAATCACACAAATACACATATAGTATAGTGATGCATACAAAAGATACTACTTTCTATTTGTCTCCTATTTAATTTATCTATTAACAAATATTGTAAAAATTAAAGACTTTAATCAATGGGCGTTTTACTGCCCACAAATAGTAGGATAAATAAAAGTAAAGGAGGCTCTTCAAATGAATATTTTGAATCTATCTCAAGATTAAATATGCTTCTATCTGGCTGTATCCTTATGGTTTGTTGGTCAATTATGTATGTTGAAATATATAGACTTACAAAATCCGTCCGGCCATGTGTTATCATGCATGCAATCGAGGATGCTGTTCCTACTGTTTTAGTTACAATAACAGGGATTATTACTCTTACAAACAGTAGTGATTTTTGGTTAAATCCTACTAGCGGGGTCGCTGCTACTGTTTTATTTCTCGGAATTGGAATCGTACTAAGAACTATAAGAATAAAAAGAGAACGACAATTATTCACACAATAAAAAGCAGATAATGAATTCGTCATTATCTGCTTTCCAATTTTTAAAACTACCTTATTATATTTTTTGATACATAAGCCAGTCACCAGAGTCTATCACTTTCTTTAACATCTTTTTATTCTGAGCGATATACACATATGCCTCAATTTCCCTATCAGCAACATATACTGTTTGCGTGATTCGATCATATAAATCAGTCTCCGCATTACCTGTATATTCTTCTAGTTCATCTAACTTACACAATATCTCATCATTTACTACATAAACTTCTCCATACACCTTTTCTTCAATCGAATAAGTCATAGCCGGATATCCTTCATTCGTATCAAATAATTTTCCATATGTCCAAGCTCTGTCTGCAATGCATGTTGCACCTTGCATATAATGAGCATTCGTTTGTCCTCTTCTTAATGTGCCATAAACGAACACATGATACATAAATTCTTATCCCCTTTATATGTCTCTACTTTCTTATTTGTAAATAAGCACGAATCATAAAGTAACTCACTTCATTCGGAAGCTGTTCTTTAATAGATTTCAGCCCACCCTCTGCATTTTGAACGGCAGTTTCAATAAGAGATTCATACTCTGCTGGAACAAAGCTTTGCCAATCTACTTCCATTCCATCCTCATAGCAGCGAATTAAATGGTTTTCAATTGTTTGTCTTGATAAGTTACGTTCTTTTGCAATCTCATTCAAATCAATACCTTGTTTATACATTTCATACGTTTCTAAATGAGAATTTGCGGACGCTTTTCCTGACTTTTTACGCTCTGCAACTACTTCTGTCTTAATCGTTTCAGCGTAATTTGGATTTTCCTCAATAAAATGCTGAACTGCTTGTAAGAAGTGCGAGCCATATTTCACAAGTTTGTGTTCTCCGATACCTTTTACCGTCAACAATTCGGAATCACTTTGCGGCATTTTCACGCACATATCTTTTAATGTTTGGTCAGAGAAAATAACGAACGGAGGTACACCTTCTCCTTGTGCAATTTCTTTACGTACTTCACGAAGCACTTCAAATAAAGGATGGTCTTGTACAATTTGTCTTGTCTCTACTCGTTCTTTTCGTAAAACATTCTCTTTACCAAGTAATACTTCTTTCCCTTTTTCTGTTACTTTTAACGTCGGATAAGTGCCATGTTCAACTGCAATTAACTCATCTGAAATTAAAAACTCAATAAACTCACTGACCTCTTTTACACTACGGTTCGATAAAAGCCCATACGTTGGTAAAGTATGAAAATTAAATTCAATAACTTTCTTATTTTTCGACCCCGTTAATACTTGCGCTATCATTTGCTTCCCAAAGCGTTGGTTCGTTCTAATCATGCATGATAAAACCATTTGTGATTCCCTTGTCACATCAATGCTCTCGCGATCGTCTGTACAATTACCACAGCGTCCACAATCTTCTTTCGGTTCTTCTCCAAAGTATTGCAAAATGAATGATTGTAAGCATTGTTCTGTATGACAGTAATCGGTCATATTTTGCAATTTTTCAAGTTCATTTGAAAAACGTGATTCTCCAGTTGATTGATCAATTAAAAAACGCTGTACTTGTACATCTTGAGAAGAATATAACAATATACATGTACTATCTAATCCGTCACGACCAGCACGTCCTGCTTCTTGATAGTAACTTTCCATATTTTTTGGAAGCTGATAATGAATTACGTAACGAATATTCGATTTATCAATACCCATCCCGAATGCAGATGTTGCTACCATTACACTTACTTCATCTCGTAAAAAGAGTTCTTGTTGCTCATTTCGATCACTATCACTCATACCAGCATGATATTTTGATACAGAAACTCCAGCCTTCATTAAATCTTCATATAACTGATCGACTACTTTTCTAGTAGCTGCATATATAATCCCAGATTCCTTTTGATTTTGACGAATATAATCCGCCAAATATGCATTTCGATCTTGCCCTTTAATGACAGAAAACGATAAGTTCTCACGCTCAAACGTTGTCATAATTGTATTTTCTTGATTAATTTCAAGTGTGTTACAAATGTCCTCACGTACTTGCGGTGTTGCTGTTGCTGTTAATGCTAATACGAGCGGTTTTTCTGGAAGATAATCTAATATGCGATGTATATGTAAATAACTTGGACGGAAATCATGTCCCCACTGTGAAATACAGTGTGCTTCATCAATCGCAATCATAGGGATTTTCATATCGATAAGTTGGTCAACAAACTCCATCGAATCAAGACGCTCAGGCGCGACATAAAGTAATTTGTAATGTCCTTGTTTCGCTAATTGAATTCGCTGATTTGCTTCGGCAATAGAAATAGAACTATTAATATATGTAGCTGAAATGCCATTCTGTACCAATGTATCTACTTGATCCTTCATAAGTGATATTAAAGGCGATATAACCAACGTCGTTCCTTCAAATACTAATGCCGGAATTTGATAACAAATCGACTTACCGCCACCCGTTGGCATAATACATACTGTATCTTTCCCATCTAGTACATTTTTAATTGTTTCATCTTGTCCTCTTCGAAACGAAGAATAACCAAAGTAGGACGCTAAAAGTTCTTGTGCTTTAGTAAACAAAAAAGAGTCACCTGCTTTTCTTTATCTTTCATCTACTTCTATTATATCAATCACTTATGCGACTTGAAAGAGATGAATAGATGCTTATTATTTTTTCATTATTCTATGTTTCTCCACCTATTTAATATGAATTAGCATCCATGTTTTATATGTTTTACAACATTTATAACGTAAATCCAGTAAACATGAAGAAAGAGTTTCAATTTAAATATTCATTTTATTTCCCTTTCTTGAATACTACTAATCGTATACATATAAATTCAGGAGGTTTCTATATGAAACATCATAATATGAGTTCCATCACGGCAAAAAAGAAAACAACACAACTCCAATTCTCTAATAATGATGCGTGGAAATATGAATCATACTATAAGTACCAACCATTATTCTCTTATAAAAAGCTTTTTAATTTTCTTTCTCAACTTTTTAGATGTTAATATATGCGCAAAAAATATATCATTCGCAGAATTTTTCTCAATATTAAATGTATAGACTTACTACAATTCAGTTGTTACCATATATAATAATCTGTTGGATAAACCCCTTAAGTTGACCTGCTTATATTAGCAGGTCTTTTTCATGATTACTTACTTCTACACCTCAATCTCACTTCCAAGTCTTTTTTCCATTTTATAACCATATTTAAATCCCAACAATTAATGATAATCATAAATTGTTGGGATTTTAATTGTTCACATATAATTATGCAATTCTTCTTTCTCAATACACAAAACACATTTTACTTGTTACTATGAAAGTACTCCAGATGAGTTTTTGCTCATCGACATTATCTAGTTAATGGGGCCTGCCGCGGGAAGCAGGTCTCTTTGACTTTATTAAGGTCCCAATTTCATTTGGACACATTTACCAGGTTTTTTCAAAAGAATTTTATGATAACATTACGTAGTCGAGTCCGACATCTCGGCAATACCCTTTTGAGGGTCTGTAACTTCCCTTGCAGACCCTCTTTTACTTTATATTCAATTTATTCATATATACCACAAGATCATTCACCTAATTTCTCCAATTCAAATTCCCTAAAAATAATCTAGGACACGTAACTAAACATAAATCTATATCATACTTTGAGTTATACATGTTCAAAGGAGTGTTACTATTTATGTATTCTTATTGGCAATCGTATTACTCCCCCTACCATAACCCTTATGTAAACTATGATTTATCCGTACGTAACTACCGAATTAGTAAAAACGAGAATTTTTTAAAAGGGTATATGCGTTCTTTATGGGAACAACACGTCGCTTGGACGAGATTGGCTATTATAAGTATTGTATTTAATTTACCCGATGTTAACGTTACTGTTGGACGACTTCTACAAAACGCAACACATATGGGACTATCACTTGAACCATTTTACGGTGAAGATGCAGTAAAAAAATATAGTGCATTAATTAAGGATCACTTAGTCATTGCAGCAGATCTTGTTAAAGCCGCAAAAACTGGTGATCAAAATGCAGCTGCCGCTATAGAGAAAAAATGGTACGCTAATGGTGATGAAATCGTTGAGTTTCTTAATAACATCAACCCATATATAGGAAAAGAAGAATTTCGAAAAATGTTTTATGAACATTTAGCACTAACGAAAGCAGAAGCACTTGCCTTCCTAAATAAAGATTATGAAGCAGGAGTAAAACTTTACGATAAAATTGAAAAAGAAGCATTAGAAATGGCTGACATGATAACAAACGCAATCGTAAAACAATTCCCGCAAGTATTTCAATAAAGTGAAACTTTAATCAGTGAGGGGTTTGTTCATCCCCCACTGATTATCAGCTCTCACCAATCGGCTTATTTAGTTTTCTCTCCATGATATTTCACCTCTCCTCTTTACATTTAGCTTATATCGATATATTTTATTAATATCCGTTTTTTATAGGAGGAAATAGTTTGATTAACGCGATTGGTCTCGTTTTTATACTTACAAATAAACACGAGAAAAAAAAGAAAGTTTACTTAAATGAAAAATTTGCACTAATAGATATTATTGATTCTAAAGAAGTATTTGATGATGAAGGGAATCCTTTAGTAGAACTAACATGTAAATACAGTATATATTTAGATGAAAAATATTACTGTAAATCTCTCGATGATTATACCGGACAAGTCTTTCCTTTCTTAAGTGCAAAAATAGGAAAAGGTCTTCTAAGAAACTTAAACTACTACTTTTCTTACGTTGATGCCTATGATAAGAAACCACCAGTTAAAGAAATAAGACCACTTATGAAACAAGTAACTAACAGATAGCCAAAAATACCAAAAAAAGAAAGCATCTAACCCTGGATGTTTTCTTTTTTATTAAAAACTCATTAACTTTCATCCTCTTCTAAAAGTATGTATCCAAGCATATTTTAAATTAAAAACATTGGAGGATTAGAGTGAATGAAATACTCAGAAACAACTATAAGCAAACGACTTCGAATACTTAAAATGACGGGTATGTTTTTCATGCTAGTGTTAATAGCATGGATTGGCTATACAAAATTACTTTATGAAAACGGCTTTCTTCAAGAAAAAAAGAATTCAGTAGAAGTAATGAACACTAGCATTACAGGAGAAATAGAGCAGCTTTTTCATATAAACTTGCAAGGTTATCGAAAAACAACCCTTGATGCTGTTATAGAAGCCAGTAAAACCGATCCAAGTGAACTATCCTTAATTGAACTAGTCAACAAATCCTGCTCGCGAGATTGCATAGGTGAACCAGTTACATATGTAAACTCAAACAATGGATATATCTTTTATAAGGAATCTAATGGAACTAATGTAGCTATAACGGTTAAAAAGAAAGACACATGGGTAATTGTAAAGAAATCTGTTCAAGATGGAATATAATCACCCCAAAAAAGAGTACGCATCGTACTCTTTTTTATTATTAATACCCTTCCTCTTCATGCCTACAATGGCATTTCGCTTTTGTTTTACAATGACATTTTTCACACTCACACTTCGGTTTCTCTTTGCAACAACACTCGTGAAAATCATTGCGCTTACATCTACATCTCCCAAACATTAAATCATCCCAAAATTTATTACAATCTTGAAAATGTCCACAATGACAAGTATTTCTCATAAATATGCTTCCTCCTTAATAGAATTCATCATATTCTATGTTTGAAAGTATACAAAGGCTTATTTATTAGTCTATTTTCTCCATATTATAAGTAGAGTTAAAAGATTAAATAAAAATAAAAACCGTCACATGACGGCTCTTTATTTAGCACACTACTCTTTTGTATAAAAATATTTAATTCCTTTCGTATCTAACCAAACAGTTGCTTTGTCCAGTTCGTTCCCTTGACGATAATCTGTTTCGAAATACACAAGCCCTTGGTTATCTCCACGAGATATTATTTTAGAAGTATATCCAAGCTTATCCATCATTTGAATCATGTCAGAAATTAAATTTACACCAAATTCATAAGTAACTACTTTGTTATATTTATTCACTATAATTCCAACCCCTTCTTGTTTTTTTATCGGCTCAACAATTTGATTTGTAAACCAAGCTAACGGCTTATTTCCAATCAGCTTATTTAAATCACATTTGCCGATACCAGCCACATTGCCTGTCTCTGTGTATTGCCAAATATCACATGGATACGCCGGTTTGTTACCACCATAACGAGGAATCCATACAAAATCACAATTGACATTTGCCATTCCAAATGGAGCATACATATGATGAGCAATATATAAACCGACTTTCTTAGCTCCTAATCTGCGTAATTCATCAATAAAAGCTTGTGCACCCGCTCTCATATCTTTCATTGTTCTTACTTCTACGTCAGCTACCCAAACTGTTGCATTTTTATCACCACGGTTCCAAAAGTCTCTCGCTTCTATCCGTGCATCCTCTACTGAAACGAAACGACAGAACGCATAATTACCAAACGGAATATTCCTTGCTTTCATTGCTTGTACATAATTTTTATATAAAGGATCTACATAGTTTGAACCATCTTGCACACGTGCAATTACGAAATCTAATTGTGGTGCTGCGATATCCCAGTTAATGTCGCCATTCCATTTAGAAATATCTATAATATAACCCATTATTTAACATCTCCTTTTTCATTATTATATTCAAAGCTTGTTTTTTTGTTATTATCAACTAATAAATAGTATGAGAGGTATTATATTATTGGGTAATAATTTAAAATTCGGCTTATGTATTGAGAAAACAAAATATTATTACGGGTTTAATAAGTAAAGATTTACAAAACTCTAAACTATATAAAGTGGAACGATAATTAGTAGGAGGCTACGAGCAGTGTAATTCCCACCTAATTTCTTAGCTTCATTCGAATTTTGAGGTGAGAATTTTACTTCCCGCAAATAGCTTGATAAATAAAACCACCTTTCTGACAGGTGGTTTTGTGTACTAATTTACATATAAATTGTCCATATTTTTATAGTTACTTAATATACTTGTTAACTAAAAATAAGACAATTTTTAGTTTTTAATCAAACCAATTTTCGTTTTATCTCACGTACTCATAGTACCATTTACGCGCATCTAACCAAGCTGTAAATTTATCGATATTTCCAGCTGGATAGCCATTCGTTATAGCATAACCAATGCCATCTTTCTGAACGACAATTTGTCCATCAATACCCGCATCAACCATCGCTTGAGCCAAAGCTTGTAAATTACTAAATGCTACACCGCCAGTTTTTACTTTGAGCAAATCCACTGTACCTCCTCCAGTTTGTCCTGTAAGAGCAAACACAATAGAATTAGCAATTTTATCAACATTCCATTTTGCCATGTCAGATTCATTATCAATAAATCCTAATTCTATAAGAATGGCAGGTGCTTTCGTCCCATTTAATACCGCTAAATCTGTACGCTGTTTTGCACCTCGATCACGCCATCCAATATCTTTTGCTAGTTGAGCTGAGATTTTAGCCGCCAAGTCTTTCTGATCATAATACAGAACCTCAACACCCTGTCCATTTCCATCGCTTGCATTAAGATGAAAAGAAATAACTAAATCCACAGCATGGGAATTGCTTTTACGAATGATATTATTTAAATTTTGTGATTGAGTTGTCCCTACCTCGTCCGTATCGTCATAAACCGTGTGTCCTAAGGCTCTTAACTTAGCCGCCACGGCATCTTTAACTTGCCTATCCAGAACGTGTTCTTTCCGATTCCCGAAATTAGCACCTTGAACAATACTATTATGTCCTCCGTGCAAACTATATCTAGCCATTATTCATCAACATCTCCTTTCTTAATATTCTATTCAAAACTTGTCTTATTGCTATTCCCACTTACAATCTTAACTGTACCCATACACCCTACATTTTCTAAAATTGACGGTACGAACAAAAAAGCATCACCCTTTCGGCGATGCCTAAGCTCCCTAAATAAATAGAGTTTAAAATCACTGAAACTTCACCTATATTTCCTCCCCTTCCTTCACAGCTTCTATTAACCTCTGCAACATATACCCAATCCCTTTACACCCCTCTAGCGGATATGTAATCATTTCTTCTGGATATAACTTTGTCACTACTTTTTCATGCTTTTTTCCTGCTAGTAAGACGATTTCGTCAAACTGTAATAAACTTTTATCTACCATCTGTTTTTGTAATTGCTCTATACTTATTACCTCATCGCTTTTTGAATCAAATGCAAGATCATAGTTTTCTAATACAATATCATTTGGTCTTAAAAATCCATGTTTCGCTGATAATATAACCCAGTTTTCGAAAAACATAGTTGCGTACGCCTGACATGCTTTTCCGAACGGACTAATATATACATCTTTTGCTTCCATCGGTCCGTAGTTTGAATGCTTATCCCAAATTTTCTTTTTTCCACAAGGAATTATACATAGCCTTTTCATATATATTTCTACTCCCTTTACTTCTGTAAATAAAATTCGTTATTTTGTACATTTTTCTCTCGAAATACTATATAATAATTCCGAAAGCTAAAATTACACATTTTACCATATACGTACTATGGATCACTCTCATTGCAAATATTATAATACCATAAAAATTTTTGCTTTTTTTCTTCAAAATATTAAATATAAATTTTAACATAAGGATGTATAGATATAATTAAAAAGGAGGTTCATAAAAATGAAAAATATTATCCCTGCACTATTAGTCTATTTTATCGTTTGCGTTATTTCCGTTATCATCCCAGCATCTGAAGGCTATAATTATGTCGGCTGGAAGTTATTTGTTGGGCAAGTGTATGCGATACCTATTTTCTTCATTACTGCGATAATCACATTTTATATAAACAAGAAAAAATCTTACGAATAAACGATTATAAGGATAGCTAACGCTATCCTTATTTTAATTCGTTAATCAAATCTAAAATAGCCCTTGCAGTACTTTGTATCCTTTCTTCCGAAAAGTCAAACGCAACACCTGTATTTATATATATTTCCTGTATAGGTAAATTCCAATCTGAACTCGCTCCCTCTTTAAAGAAAGCAATCGCTTGTTCCTGATTCTCTCGATAAATTTGAAACAATTGCATCGCTCCTATTTGCGCAATTGCATATTCAATTTTATAAAAAGGAAACTGAACAAAGTGAAATGACTCGAACCAATTTCATTCTCTACTCCTGCAATATCAACTGATGAATATTGATACCTTTTACATAGTTCAATATATTTCTCATCTCGCTCTTCTGGTGAATGGTTTGGATTTGTATAAAGCCAGTGCTGGAATACATCTCCTGAAACTGACGATATTAATAACGATAAAGTACGATA
Source organism: Bacillus sp. AY2-1 (assembly GCF_008368965.1). Taxonomy (NCBI): domain Bacteria; kingdom Bacillati; phylum Bacillota; class Bacilli; order Caryophanales; family Bacillaceae; genus Bacillus; species Bacillus sp. AY2-1. Next base: position 12,070 of record NZ_QPEL01000039.1, read on the forward strand.
TAATTGAGCTTGCTGTACTTCTTTATAATCATCCTCTTGCGTATAAAAAATATTAAGCTTATCCATTAATAGTAATTCAAGACTAAGGGAATAAAGTTCCGCCACCTCTTCACGAAGGTATCTTTCCTGCATACTACTTTCATTGTTAAATTGTTTATAAAAGTGAAATGCATGCCCCAATTCATGTATTAATGCATGAATCGCATAAAATGAAGAACTAAAATTAGAATAAACAAAAACGTCTTTACTATGAGATAAGGTAAAGCAAGCAGCTCCTGGTGCTTTATTTTTCCGTTCTTGTACGTCAATTAATCCCGCTTTCCTTTATACGAGTAAATTCCTCATGAAAACATGAATCTGTCTTCCGCAACATTTCTTCAATTCCATCCAATAAATCAATGTAATTTTCAAATGGATATTTTTGCAAATTACAAGGAGCAAGATCCCAGGGACGATACGTTTTTACATCAAGATTCTTTTTAAGAAAACTTCCTAACTGTTTCCAAATTGATACAACACACTTTTCTATCGACTCATGAAACTTAAAACAATCTTCAATACTGTAATCTCTATTTTTTTGTTTAAAGGCATACTCACTATAATTATTAAACCCTGCATTTAATTTTCTGTTTTTTAGAGATAAAAAAGGACAAGTAGCCAATCTGACTACTTGTCCTTGCTGTTTATGTGTACTCAATAAAATTAAGCTTGGAATGCTTCTGTTAATACTGGTACGATTTGTTTTTTACGAGATACAACACCTTTTAATGTAGCTGTGTTGTTTTCTAGTGATACGTTGTATGCTTTCTCAACAACGTTTGCTGCTTTACCGATCGCAAGACCGACAGAATCGTTAGTTAAGATATCAGTTACAACGAATAAGAATAGGTCTAAACCTTTTTCTTCTACTACTGCAGAAATTACTTTTTCAAGTTCCGCTTGGTGTACAAGAACGTCGTTTGTATCAACAGCGTTTACTTGTGCGATTTCAACTTTCGCATTACCCATTTGGAATTCTTTAGCGTCAAGAGAGATTAATTGCTCCATTGTTTTTCCGCTTAAGTCAGCACCAGCTTTTAACATTTCTAAGCCGTAGCTATCAGCATCTACACCAGCGATTTCCGCTAATTCACGAGCAGCTGCTACGTCTTGTTCTGTGCAAGTTGGAGATTTGAATAGTAAAGAATCTGAAATAATTGCAGATAACATTAAACCTGCAACTTCTTTACGAATTGTAACGCCATTTTCTTTGTACATTTTGTTTAAGATTGTAGCTGTACATCCAACTGGCTCACAACGATAGTATATAGGATCGCTTGTTTCAAAGTTAGCAATACGGTGATGGTCAATAACTTCTAACACACGAACTGATTCGATATCGTTAGCACTTTGTTGACGCTCGTTATGGTCAACTAAAATAACGTTGTCCACTTCGCTTGCTACTGTCTCAACAAAACGCGGTCCTTCTACTTTAAAATAGTCTAACGCAAATTGAGTTTCACCGCTGATTTCGCCTAAACGTACAGGCTCAGCATTCATTCCTAATTCTTTTTTCAATTCTGCATAAGCAATTGCAGAACAAATTGCATCTGTATCTGGGTTTTTATGCCCGAAAACTAGTACTTTTTCCATGTTTTCCACCTCTTCATGAAAAGGATATCTTAAAGAAGCAAATATGACAATATTTAAAGCATATTTTTTTATAAATAATTGCACTTTCTTCTATATTTTTCATCATTTTCATAAAAAAAATCATCTAAAATGAATTAGATGATCGAAATATATGTTTCAATTAAAATAGTGTAGGAGCTTGCACTACGTTGTTAAAAGCGAAATTTGAAGCTAAGCCATTATTCACAAGGTTTACATCTATAACTTGATAAAACGCATTTCCAGTGTCTGCAATTTCCCAAACAGCTAAAATAAGATGGTATCCACTACGATCAGTTGGTACATTTGCTTCATGCGTTACTGTTGTCCCTGGTCTAGCCCCACCGTCATTTTTCACATAGAATGGCACTAAATCTAAATCTGATCGCGTTAAAGGTTTATTTGGATTCCAGCCTTTTTTCGTAATATAATATTTCCACTCTTTCGTACTATGAGGAGCAGTTAGTTTCCACTTGAATGTATTCGTCCCGCCATTTAACGTAACTTTCTTCCACCTATCCACAGTTTGAACATCTAAAGCAGGAAAATGACCAGCCCCTGCAATTTGTCCATCAGAAGGTCCTAGTTGCGGAAATCCCCCTATCCCTTCTACACTTTGTGGTTCATATTGAATCGGTCCACAATTTACATTTACCCCTTGCTTACATAAATAAGATCGGCTCGCTGGTGATTCTACATAACCATGAGCTGAAGCCTTTTCTGAAAATCCAAATGTTAATAATCCCGTAAGTAATACGCCACCACTTAAAATAACTTTCTTCATCTTTTGTAAACTATTCTTTTTCATTCTTTCATCCCCTTCCGATAATAAAGCGAAAATAACTATAGTTGGCTAGTCATCTTCTCTACATTTATTATAAGACGAGAATCATTACTAAAAGAACCCTCTAAAAACTTTCTCAAATTCATTTAGTGCAAATGGATTATATCAATAAATTTATTTAACACCGCCAGAAAAATATAGACGGTGTTAAAATAGTTTCTTATTATTCAGTATGATAACCTTTTAATCACAATTTATATGCATTTATAATAAAGAACCGTAGCATCTAACTTTCCATTCGGAGAAATTGCATATCCTGGTATTGTTCCAACTTCTTGGTAGTCTAATGATTTGTACAATTTATTGGATGGATCTCCTTCTCTAGTATCTAATACTAAAAGAGACCTGTTTTCTTGCTTCGCTCGTTCCTCTGCTTTTTGCATAAGCAATCGTCCAATACCGTTACGTCTAAAGTTTGGATGAGTCATTAATTTGCAAATCTCGGCTCTATGAATTCCGTTAGGCTTTGTAACTAATTGTATTTGAATACTCCCTGCTACTTCGTTGTTTATTTTAGCTACATACAATATCACTTCTGGCGCTATGACTGTTTGCCAATACTTTGTTGCGTCTTTTTGTTCCAGTGGAGGCAAAAAACCAATTGATGCCCCATCATTTACAACCGTTTTCAAAAGTTTCGAAAGTTCTTCCATATCATTTTCTAGTTGCTTAATTTCTTCAATTACTAAATTTCGCATTACTTTTCCCCCTTTTGTTTCATTGTAACAATTTTTAAAGAAGGAATAATGAAATAATAAGATGAATTTATATTAAGATATGATTTTTTGTGAGAGGATAACGATATGAAATATATATTAGATAGAACGTACGCAAAAGAACTACTCGAATGGGCATATGAACAAAACCCGGGCCCTTGGTTTGAACATTCACTACATGTTGCTCATGCAACTGAAAACATAATTATAGAACTTATAAAAAAAGGGTATGACCTAGATGCTGACATAGCATATAACGCTGCCCTTTTGCATGATATCGGAAGATACAAAGGTTTTACCAAATCGGTCATTCATTCCTATGATGGTTATATGTATATGAATGATTTAGGATATGCAGGAAACGCCATTATTTGTGTGACACACTCATTTCCCTGTAAAAATGAACATATAGATATCGCAGCGGAATGGCATCTCGTTCCTGACCATATGAAAAGCCGGTTGGTTGCAATATTGAATGAACATAGTAACTACGACTTATACAATAAAGTAATTACTCTTTGTGACGCTCTTGCTGACGCGGATGGCTTTACTACGCTGGAAAGAAGATTAATTTCCGTTGGTTTGCGTCATGGTACAACATCTCATACATCTTTACATTGGAAAGGGTTTTATGCAATTAAGAAAGAATTAGAAGCTTTAATCGGTAAGAGTATATACACAGTTCTTCCTGATGTAGAGAATTCGATTTATGAAGATATAGAATACTAAAGTGAATACAAATTTAATTTCACATAAAAAAACGTTTTAAACATAAAGTTTAAAACGTTTTTTTATTCAATGCTTTTGATTTTTCAGTTCTGTTAAACACTCTTGCACTAAAGTTACCGCTTGACTCATCGCAGCTCCGCCAGCAAATGCTGCTGAAACACCACATGCTTCCAGAATCTCTTTATCCGAACATCCTTGATCAAGACAACCTTTTGTATGATAAATTGTACAATACTCATCTTGCGTTGCTAAACTAATTCCTAATGCAATAAGTTGTTTTTCTCTTTTTGTTAAAGCACCCTCTTGAAAACAAGCTTGCGTAAACGCATTATATGTCTCAGCGATTTCAGGAATTTGATTTGTAAAACTACCTATACCTTCTTTATAATGATGTAGAATATCATTTATCGAACTATGTTGCTCATGTTCCATCTTATTCCCTCCAGTCATATTATCCATACCTATTGTAGTATGCGATGAAATGGAGGCAATATACCTTCTTTTAAATTAAGAATTTTCAGTTAATTTACGTTATAATTTTAAATTATCATCTACAATAACTTTTTCTCTAGAACTTTTTCTTTCAACCTCTTTACTTCTTTCTTCCCAAAATGTTAATCCTTCAATCCCCACATTTTTAGGATTAAATACTGGATCTTTCCCTTCTTTTTTCTGCGTTTCATAGTCTTTTAACACTTTTAATGCGATTTTACTTAATAATAGAATCGCGATTAAGTTTAACCATGCCATACTACCGATTCCTAAATCTCCGAGATTCCATAAAAGCGACGCTGATTCAACACTACCGATGTAAACCATAATTAAAAATCCAAATTTTAAAACTGGTTTTAACCAGCCATACTTCAATTGACGATCTAAATAAGTAAGCGTCGTTTCAGCGATATAGTAATAAGCGAGTAACGTTGTAAATGCAAAAAAGAAAATTGCAATTGAAATAAATATTGGACCAAACCCTGTCATCACAGTTTCAACTGCTTGTTGCGTATAAATTGGACCTGCTTCCACATTTCCTATGTTTTTTACAATAGCGCGTTTCCCTTCAGGTATAACATTATACATACCTGTAATTAATATCATAAGAGCTGTCGCTGTACATACGACAATTGTATCGATATATACGGAAAACGCTTGAACTAATCCTTGTTTTGCAGGATGCGATACTTCAGCAGCAGCCGAACTATACGTCGCTTCTCCGACACCAGCAACGTTTGAAAATACAGCGCGTTTTACGCCCCATGCAATAGCTGCACCAACAATTCCACCAAACATTTCATTTACACCAAATGCGCTAGAGAAAATTAAAGCAAACATACTTGGAATCTCCGTTACATTCGCAATTAATATGATACATGTAACAATTACATAACCAATTGCCATAAATGGAACAAGCATTTGAGAAACGCCAGCTATTCTCTTTACACCACCAAAAATAATTGCTGCTAGTAACACGACTAAAAATATACCAGTTATATATTTGTTAATACCATTAGAGTTTTCAAATCCAACTGCGATACTACTAGATTGAATACCTGGTAATAACACGCCATATGAAAGTGTTACAACTACCGCTACAATGACTGCAAACCATTTCATTTTTAAACCTTTCTCAATGAAATATGGAGTACCGCCGCGATATTCATTCCCTACTTTACTTTTGTATACTTGAGATAATGTTGATTCAACAAACGCGCTCGCTGCCCCTAACAAAGCCATTACCCACATCCAAAATACAGCTCCAGGCCCGCCGAAAGCGATTGCTGTCGCTACCCCTGCGATATTACCAATTCCAACTCTTCCTGATAAGGCTAAACAAAATGCCTGAAAAGATGATATTCCCGTCTCTGAACTCTTTCCTTCAAATAATAGTTTAATCATCTCTTTAAAATAACGAATTTGCAAAAAGCGTGTTGCAATCGTGAAATATACGCCTGCCCCTAATGCAAAAACAACTAAACCGATACTCCACACTTGCCCTACTAACCATTCTACTAAATTCTCCATCCAAATCCCCCTTATCATTCTTTTGAAAAACAATTTTGTATATAAGAAAACGGACAACTATTATCAAACTTTCTAGTTGTCCGCATCTTTCATTATTTCATCCCTCAATTTTTGTCAGTAAAACGCCCTATTACTTTATATTTACCCAAACACTTTTCACTTCTGTATAATTATCAAGCGCATATGAACCTAATTCGCGGCCAATACCAGATTGTTTGTATCCACCAAATGGTGCAGCTGCATTTTCTAAGTTATAATCATTAATCCACACTGTTCCTGCTTTTAATTTATTTGCCACTTGATGACCCGTTTTGATATTTTGCGTCCATACACCCGCAGCAAGGCCATAAGATGAGTTGTTCGCTCGTTCAATTACTTCTTCTGTCGAATCAAATGGAAGTACAACAACAACTGGTCCAAATATTTCTTCCTTAACGATTGTCATATCGTCTGTAACGTCTGTGAATACAGTTGGCTTAACGAAATAACCTTTTTCAAGCGCACGTTCACCACCAGCCGCAACTGTAGCACCTTCTTTCTTCCCTTGCTCAATGTAATTTAACACACGCTCTTGTTGTTTCTTAGATACGAGTGGACCCATCTCCGTTCCTTTCTCCATACCTGCTCCAAGTTTTACGTTGTTCGCCATTTTCACAAGTGCATCTACTACAGTTTCATAATGTTTACGATGAACAAATACACGTGATCCTGCGCTACAATTTTGACCGTGATTATACATAATACCTTGGAATGCACCACTAATTGCTTCTTCCAAGTCCGCATCTTCTAAAATGATATTTGGTGATTTGCCGCCAAGCTCTAACGTTACATGCTTAATCATTTCTGCAGACTGACGCATAATATACTTTCCTGTAACAGTAGATCCTGTAAAAGCAACTTTATCAATGTCATGATGATTTACAATTGCCGCTCCTGCTTCAGGACCAAAGCCTGGTACAAAGTTTACAACACCGTTTGGAAATCCAGCCTCTTTAAAGAGTTTTGCTGTATATAGTAAGGATAAAGGTGTTTGCTCTGCTGGTTTTAATACGATCGTACAACCTGTCGCCAGTGCAGCTCCCATTTTCCAAGAAGACATAACGAGCGGAAAGTTCCACGGAATAATCTGACCTACAACACCTACAGGTTCATGTCTCGTATAGTTTAAGTAATCTTTTGAAATCGGGATTGTTTGCCCAATAATTTTTGTAGCCCATCCTGCGTAATAACGATAATTTTCTACAGTCGCTGAAATATCATCCTCAAGTGCTACTTGATACGGCTTCCCATTATCTAAAGCTTCTAGTTGCGCTAATTCTTCTCTATGTTCTTCAATTAAATCTGCTAATTTATAAATAAGATGTGCTCTTTCAGCAGTAGTCATTTCTGCCCACGGACCAGATTCAAATGCAGATCTTGCTGCTTTTACTGCAGCATCAATATCCTCTTCTTGCGCTTCACATACGACTGCTAGAACATCTTCTGTTGCTGGATTGTACGTTTCAAACGTCTTTCCGCCAATAGCAGAAACAAATTCGCCATTAATAAACATTTTAATTTCTTCATTTAAAAACGCTTCCACTTTTGGTTTCAGCTCAATATTTGTCTTTAACATTATGTTCTCCTCCTTATTTAAACAGCTGCATGAGCTGCAATATTTGATAAAATCGTTTGAAGCTTTTGATCTTCGTTAACAGTTAATCCTAGTCTTGGATAGCGAGAAGGTCCTCCCGCTTGCCCATGTAATTCCATGGAACGTTTAACGATTTGAACATATTTCCCTGACCCTTCAAGAAACTCGCAAAGTGGTAAAATAGCATCGTTTATTTCCCATGCTTTTTCTAATTCACCATTTTGAAAATGCTCATACATTTTTGTAACGAGACCAGGAACGATATTTCCTGCTACTGAAACCCATCCCGAGGCACCAACTAAATATGATTCCATAACTAAATCTTCAGAACCACAGAAGACTTGGAAAGCCCCTTCACTTTGTCTTACTAAATCTCTCGCTTTTCGAATATCTCCGCTAGATTCTTTAATACGTGTAACATTTTCACAATTTTTTCCAATACGGAGCATTAGCTCTGTACTCATATCAACACCAGAAGTAAATGGATTATTGTATAACATAATTGGTATATTTACAGAGTTTGAGATTTCTTTAAAATGAAAATAAATCTCCTCTTCCTTCGGTTTACAATAGTAAGAGTTTATAATTAATGCACAATCCGCTCCGTGTGCTTCTGCATGTTTCGTATATTCAATTGTTTCTTTCGTCGTCTCTGCTGCAGTTCCAACAATGACTGGAATACGGCCATCAATTTCTTTCAACACGGTTTCTACCATTTTAAATCGCTCTTCTTTTGATAAACTTACAAACTCTCCTGTACTTCCATTAATGATGACACCTGCAACCTTTTGTTCGATAAAGTAATTTACATTTTGTTTTACCCCATCCCAATTAATTTCCTGAAATTCATCCATCGGTGTTATTAATACTGGAAATGCCCCTTTAATTTTTTGCATATTTATCTCTCCTTATCACATTTTATTTTAATAAGAACCCTGCCGGAAATGGATCCGTAGGGTCTAATAGAAACGTCTGCATTCCTGTAATAAATCCTCTACTTTCAAAACGGAAAATGTATCCTAGCTCCTCCTTCTTCACTTTTTCCACAGTTATAAAACTATTAAATATACTTTCATTTTTAAAAGGTTTATCCGCCGTATAATCATTTTTAAATAACGCATGAACATAGGAAACGATAGTAGAAACAAAACCTGGCGAACGTACGATAAAGTTATCTTCATGAAATGTAATCGACTTTATATGGTTCTTTTCTTTTTGCGAAGGATCTACTAAAATAAGCCTTTTTATTAGCGACTGTTTTTGTATAGCCTGCAGTGTAGCTTCTCCCCATCTTTTCAATTCTGGAATGTTTTCAACACGAATTTCTGGCGAATACGCACCTTTTTCTACAACTGCATATACTTTATCTGCTTGTATGAGAGAATAACTTACATTACCAACCTGTAAATTTTCCTCAATCAAATAGCAAAGTTTGCTTTCAAACGAAACAGATATAACTTCATCATTCTCTACATACGCATGAACTAAAAATATTCCAGATAACGTTTCAATTTTATATTGATTGGACTCTCTCTTTTTTAAATACCCACTTTCGAGTAACATCGTTATTACCGCAACAATGCCCCCATAATGAAGCGGAATCGAACCTTCATGATTAAAAAATAATACAGCTGCATCTACTTCATTATGGATAGATGGAACGACAATACACCCATTCAAACCAATAAAACCACGTGGTTCATTTAATAAAAGCTTCATCTCTTCTGCTAATTCACCTGAAAATTGTTCATTTAATTGCTCCAAACTGTAATAGTATTTGCATGGTACGTCCTTCATTACACGAAATGCCTCGCCATTTACATGTACGTCTACTGCTGTATACATTTTTTGAATGTTCATTTTATATCCTCCGTTTCATGTTCCATCGGCGGAATTAGCAAAAATCCTTCTTTGAGTGGATCCATTTCATTGTAAAAAAATTTATGCATACCCATAAGCCAAGCTGATCCCGTAATTTTCGTTATGACAGCTTCAATATTTTCAACATGTGTCGTATTCACGACATATCCTTTAAATAAAGAACCAACGATACTCTCATGAATGAACTCTTCACCAATTTTGATTTCTTTCTGAGCGTATAATACAGCTAGCTTCGCAGATGTTCCTGTACCGCATGGGGATCGATCTATTCCGCCTGGTGGTACAACAACTGTATTTTTCACATGCGCACATTCATGAGTAGCATCTGTATAAAATTCAACATGTGTTAATCCTCTAATAAACGAATACTCTGGATGAATGATTTCAAACTTCTCATTAATTGTGTTTCTTATATGAATCGCCTTATCGATGATTGTAGATGCATTTTCTGGTACTAATTCTAGGCCTACTGACTTCGCATCAATAATGGCATAAAAATTCCCTCCATACGCAATATCAGCCTCTACAGTTCCAATGTCTTTGACGTGTACAGTAATATTTTTCAATAAAAAAGCTGGTATGTTACAGAAAGATACCTCTTTTGCTTTTCCATCTTGAACAGCAATATCTACTTCCACTAAGCCAGCCGGGGTATCTAGTTTTAAAGAAGTAATCGGTTCAACTACTGGAATTAAACCTGATTCAACTAACGCTGTACATACACCGATTGTATCGTGACCGCACATTGGTAAGTATCCACCTGTCTCTATGTATATAACACCTATATCAGCCTCAGGATGACACGGGTCTGTTAATAATGCCCCTGACATTACATCATGACCACGCGGTTCATTCATTAACAATTTTCGAATCCAATCATATTCCTTTTTCATATGTAACATCTTCTCTGCCATCGTCTCTCCAATCAACTTTGGAAGTCCGCTAATTAATGTCCTCGTTGGATTCCCGCCCGTATGTGTATCAATAGTCGTAAAGACTCTTTGTGACCTCATCCGTTTAACACCCTTTCTGTAAAACGACTCAAACGAAGTGGTTCAATAGGAATAATTGTCTCTTTTTCATTTAATAACTCTTCAATTACTTTCCCAGTAACTGCTGCAAGACTAATCCCATCCCCTTCATGTCCAGCGGCAATGAAATAATTCGGAATATGTTCCACTCGTGAAATAATCGGCAAATGATCTTCTGTCCACGGACGTAAACCAGCGTAAGAACGAATTACCATCATATCTGCCATTTTCGGATAAAAGCGAATCGCTCTATTTGCGATACATTTAATGACTTCATTGTTTATTCTCGTATGAAACCCTACAAATTCACGACTACTTCCAATTAAGAAATTTTGACTTTCAGTAGGCTCAAATACGAGCGCAACCCCGTATTTTTCAGTTAAAGCATCTACTTTTCTTTTTCCGCCAAATTTAGAAATTAAATAACCGAATTCCATTACTTTACGGCATCCTACATGTTGTTGCCTTGATGCTACTATAATATGCCCTTTTCTCGGTTCAATTGGTATATTTACATTTAACATCTGACCAATCTTAGGAGCCCACACACCGGCTGCATTTACAACTTGTTTTGCTGTAAAAGTACCATTCGTAGTTTCTACAACAAATGAACCATTCGTCTCTATTTTCATACTCTTTACTTCGGTCTGCTTAAAGGCTTTTGCGCCAAACTTTTGTGCCTCTGACAGAAGCGAGAAAGCAAGGAGATATGGATTCACAGTTGAATCCGTCGCACATTCTAAACCGCCTAATAAATCATCAGCAAAAAAAGGCGACTCTTCTCTTATATCTTGCCTATCAAGCATTCGAAACGGTAATCCAGCTTCTTTTTGCCGATCTACCCATTGCTGCGCAGCTTCCATCTCTTCGTCTGACTCACATACGAGAATACTTCCTGGTGCCCTATATTCAAATGAATGCTCTAATTTTTCACTTAAATCAGTTACTAATTTTTGACTTACTAAAGACATTTGACTATCAAACCCTGGGTCTTTATCAATGGCCAAAATATTCCCATCACACCGTGAAGACGTCCCGCTGACAAATTCTCCTTTTTCAATGATTGTTACGTCTCTTCCGTATTTTGAAGTGTAATAAGCGATAGAACACCCTATTATTCCACCACCTATAATTAAAACGTCGCAGTGCCTCACAATATACTCCTCCTTTCCCTAAACCTCTCACTTTCTTTTATGCAATTGACGTGCCAATTCTGCACATATACAATTTCCATAAACAATATTTTTATTTGTAAAAATAATTCAAATTTATAGTAAATAGGTGTATTATTTTTTTATCACTGTCAAATTTTTTATACATAACGGGAGGATATTATGGCATTTTCATTTCCGACTATACAAGAGTTTTTGGAAAGTATTTTAATCGATCATACATGTAGCCTTAATCACATTAAGCAAGTAAACGGAAGGTTTTATTATCTCCCTTCTACTACAGAAGAATATAATTGCGCCATTATTTATGTAGATGACTCATTCACTGCATTAATTGACGCTTTTTCTTATGAATTAGCTGTTATCATCCTTAACGAAAACGATGAGCCGATATTCTGTATAACCTCTCAGCAAATGATTCCATTTCTTTATAAGTCCTACAATGAACTACAGTCATTTTATAACACCGTAATACAAACAACTGACTCTTCTGTTACAGTCATTGATAGTAAAGAATGCGTTCGAACTTGGACAGATGGTGCTGAAAAAATATTTTCAGTCAACCATAATGAGATTATTGGGCAACCGATTACTCGTTTTTTTGATTATAAAGACTTGGAAATTTTACAATCTTTACATGATGGAAAAAATATAGTCGCTCAGTTCCATCAGCCTCGTCCCGATTTATTCGTATTAATTAATTCAAATCCAGTTTATTGTAATGATGAAATTATAGGAGCAGTCGTTTCAGAAACAGATGTTACAAATCAAGTCGCTTTAAATGAAAAACTATTTAATATGTCACATGAAATGCACCGTTTAGAACAAGAAGTGGCAAAGTATAAAGATGAATCCGATCCATTCCTTGCGATGAATGGGAAAAGTCCTGTTATACAAAGAACGATACAATTAGCTAGAAAAGTTTGTTCGGTGAAATCAACTGTTTTAATACTTGGGGAAAGCGGAGTTGGAAAAGAAGTATTTGCGAAAGCAATTCATGAAGCAAGTGAAGCAGCGAAGGCGCCTTTCATTTCGATTAACTGCGGGGCAATTCCAGAAGCTTTATTTGAAAGTGAATTATTCGGTTACGAGCGTGGGGCCTTTTCTGGAGCGAATAGTAAAGGGAAAAAAGGTAAAATCGAACTCGCACAAGGCGGTACTTTATTCCTCGATGAGATTGGCGAAATGCCGCTCGATATGCAAGTAAAACTGTTACGTGTACTACAAGAACGAAAGTATTACCGAGTTGGCGGAGAAAAAGAAATTAATATTGATTTCCGCATTATCGCTGCTACAAATCGGGATTTACAAGAAGAAATGAGAAAAGGAACTTTCCGAGAAGATTTATATTATCGTTTAAATGTAGTTAGCCTGCATATTCCACCGCTGCGTGAAAGACGAGAGGATATTATCGAACTCACATACTCATTCTTAAACGATTTTTCGATCAACTATAACCGACCAATTCGTGACCTACCTTCAAGCATTATGCATGAACTGCTTCATTACAATTGGCCAGGTAATATTCGCGAACTTCGAAACGTTGTTGAACGGCTTGTGGTATTCGCAACAGACGGAATTATAAAACAAGAATATTTACCATTTCATACGACTGAAACTTTAGACAACCATACAGCTCATTCCCTATTACTCAGCAACAATAATACAATCCTTTCTTTACAAGAAGAGATGGATGAGCATGAGAAAAAAGTTATTGAAAGGGCTTTACGAATTTTAAATGGGAATAAATTAGAATGCGCAAAACAACTTGGCGTAACAAGGGCTACTTTATATAACCGTTTAAAGAAACTCGGACTTCAATAAAGAATCAGTATGCACCAATCAGGCGTTTATAGGTAGCCCTCTCCCCTCTATATTGGCATGATTTTTGCATATATAATTTGTGCAAACCGAACTAGAGGAGGAATACATATGACAAATAAAAACAACTTAATCGTTTGTCGTTGTGAAGAGGTTACATATGGACAACTTCAATCGACAATTGCTGAATATAACTGCTCGGCAAGAGAATTAAAACTAAGAACACGTGCTGGCATGGGATTTTGCGGTGGTCGCACATGCAGAATAATGATAGATCGAATGATAGAAAATGCGAATCCTGACGTAACTCTTAATGAACTACCGTTAAAATATCAACCACCAATACGTGCAGTTACTTTTGGATCGGTAGGTGAAAGTAAATGAATAGAATTACACATCACCCTATTTTAGGTACTTTACAAAGTAGTGAGCGTATTACTTTTCAATTTAACGGTCATCAATACGAAGCATATGAACATGAAACGATAGCTGCTGCCCTGTTAGCAAATGAAATACGGACATTAAGAGTTCATGAAGATAGCGGGACACCGCGAGGTATTTATTGTAATATCGGGCACTGTTCCGAATGCCGCGTGACAGTAAATAATCAAACAAATGTACGCGCATGCTTAACTGTTGTAGAAGAAAACATGGTTGTTGAAAGCGGGAAACAGCATCCGAATATCGTGAGAGAGATGGTGAAAAAACGATGAGTGATGTAATTATCATTGGTGCAGGACCAGCGGGATTATCTGCTTCTATCTCTTGTGCTCGTTTCGGACTAAAAGTGCTCGTTATTGATGAATTTATGAAGCCGGGCGGGAGATTGTTAGGACAGTTGCATCAAGAGCCTACTGGAGAATGGTGGAACGGAATAGAAGAATCGAAGCGACTTCATGAAGAAGCAGAATCACTTTCAGTACATATCAGGTGCGGTGTTTCGGTCTATAATTTAGATAAAGATGAAAACAATTGGTTTGTACATACTAATATCGGTACGTTAGAAGCACCGTTCGTACTACTTGCTACTGGTGCTGCGGAATATTCTATTCCCCTTCCAGGCTGGACACTTCCAGGAGTGATGTCAATTGGAGCAGCTCAAGTTATGACAAATGTTCATCGCGTGCAAGTTGGAAAAAAAGGAATCATTATTGGTGCTAACATTTTGTCTTTCGCCATTTTAAGTGAATTGCAATTAGCGGGAATTAAAGTAGATCATATTGTACTCCCTGAAAAAAGCGAGTTAAGTCAAAAAGCTGGTGAACCTGAAGAAGTTTTAAACTCTCTTTTAAATGCAGCACATCTCGCTCCTTCTGCTATTTTACGAATAGGTAGCCACTTTATGAAATATGATTGGATTCGAAAAGCTGGATTAACATTCTATCCAAACAGCGGAATGAAAATAAACGGAACGCCACTTCACCTTCGGAAAGCAGCTCTTGAAATTATCGGAACAGATCAAGTTGAAGGTGTACGTATTGCTAATATTGACTCTAAAGGAAATGTTATTAATGGATCAGAGAAAATATATGAAGCAGATTTTGTTTGTATTGCCGGGGGATTATACCCACTTGCCGAACTTGCAGCTGTAGCTGGTTGTCCCTTCCATTACATTTCAGAATTAGGTGGACACGTTCCTCTCCATTCCGAAACAATGGAAACCCCTCTTCCAGGTTTATTTGTAGCTGGCAATATTACAGGCATTGAAAGCGGAAAAATTGCGATGGCGCAAGGAACTGTTGCAGGTCTATCAATTGCTAAATATGCAGGTGAACAACATGATATAGTCGACCAACAATTATATCACGCCATTCAAAACGTTCACTCTGTTCGTCAGAAAGCTGCAATTCAGTTTAATCCGATGGTAGATATCGGTAGACGAAAGATGAATGAAATTTGGCGTGATTATTCTTCTACATATGCACATACTAAAAAGAGCTGCTGAGATTATTCTCAACAGCTCTTTTCTCTACTCATCCGAGTTATTAAATTTCGCTAATGCGTAAATACCTTCTTCATCATCTAATTCAAGCTGTAATCTCGCTGCGAATGAATTGACATTATATTCTCTGTCAAGCAATAAGCGTAATGCTTCGATTAAGTTTGCTTGAATTAAAATTTGCTGGCGACCATTTACCTCTACTTCCGCAGAGAAACCGTAGTCATCGTCATACATGAGTTCAACTAACACTTCTTCTGGACCCACTTGTCTTTTTTCAGCTATATATACGCAAAGCGCATTTATTAATTCTTGTTCAGAAATTTTTATTGTTTCCATGCTACTTCATCTGCCTTCTTTTTACGTTGGTCTTTGAAGTATTTAAATGCACGAACTGCTAACATTACGATACCAGCCATTACTAACATATTTACCATAAACGCTAATACAGAACCAAGAGCTCCCATATTTGCAAATAAGCTACCCATTAGTAAACCACCAAGACCACCTAGTAATAAACCTTTCATAAAGCTTCCTTTATTACTTTTTGGTGCTGTGTTTGTTGCTTTCGTTTTTGAATCTGGAGTCGTTTTTTGAGAATTTACATTTGAGTCTTTTTTGTTTAAATCAACTTTTGACTTTTGACCTGAACTTGGTGTAAATGATTTTTTACCAGATTTGTAACTTTTCGCTGCCGCATGATCTACGAACATAAAGCTGCTAGCCCCAAAGATAACCATAAATGCTGTCATTACTGCTACAAGTTTTTTCAACATATTATATCCATTCTCCTTTTATATAGATATATGTGAAATCTATCTTTCTAGTAAATTCAGAATGATAGATTTGTTTTTAAGAACATTTTAAAGGTTCTTATGAACTTATTATATGAACTTTTGTCGAAATATGCAAGTATTATTTACTTCCGACAGTTTGGTGACAAAGGAAAAATTAAGCAAAACAGAATTGACTTTAAATGAAACAAAACATATTATAAGTTCATAAGAACTTTTTATTATTTTGGAGGTGAAAAGATGGAAACATTTCATCTCACACGAAACGAAATGGCTACCCTTCTTCTATCACTAAGAGGATGGAATACGAAAAAGCCTCTCGGTATTTTACAAGAAGCTTGGGCAAAGTCACATAAAAAAGATATTGAAAGCGGACAAAGCGTTACAGCTTTTATTACTACCGCACTTTCACCTATTTTTGAAAAGCTGATTAAAATTGACGATACTGATGTCGGTTTTTCTTTAAATGAAATAGTTGCGCTTGGCAATCAGATTGAAAACACAAGTTTCTCTGTAACTGCTATGCAAAACTGGGTGAAACGAGATATAAAAGAAATGATTGGCTCTCCTCAAAAAGGGAAAAAATATTCGATTGAACAAGCAGCCTTACTGTTCATTGTCGAAGATTTAAAAACAGCACTTGATTTTGAATCAATTCGTAAGCTATTACGCCTTATCGTTAATGACCCAGCCGATCGAAGTGATGATTTAATCAATCCTGTTCATTTATATGTAGCATACTCTTCTCTATTTGAAGAACTCAATCAAGGGAATTGCTTACAACTAAATGCAACAGATACAGTTCATACAATTGAAAACATCGTAAAAGAAAAAGCTGATAAAATCGCAAGCAAGTTCGATCAAATTAATAACGAACAACGCGAAGCAATTCGTAACGCTATTATTATTGCGACCCTTTCTGTACATACCGCTTATGTACAAATGTTAGCAAAACGTTACGTAACAGCAACGTTATTTTTACAGAACTTAGATGTGAAGCCTTAAAAAATAGGAGCAGAAATGCTTCTATTTTTTTATAACGGAAACAAGCAAGCATCTGTTCCAAATATACAACAAATGCTTGCTTGATTTATTTAAATTTAAGTTTCATTTCATATAAAGCCGTAGTATTACGCATATCTACAAGTAGTGTCATTTAAGGTTCCGAATATCCCTCTAACCCTCATTACATTCAGAATTAACTGTTTTTTTACCGTGCTATTTTCTCATTCTTAATTCTATGCATATCATACACTTTCACTTCATTCTCTATATATGATTTTACTTTTTTAAATTCAGCTTTCTCATAACAACGAATTGCCCTTTTGTTATCTTCCCTTACCTGTAATACAACTGCTTGTATATCGGAATCTAAAAACGATTTACTTATGAAATACTTTGTAATTTCTGTTCCAAGTCCTTTTGAATATAAATTCGAAACGCCAATAAGAATAGAGTATTCCATCACATAGGTATCATCATATTTCGTCTTTTTTAATCCGACTCTTCCTATTACTTCATCTCTCACTATTATTACATGATAACTTGCATAAGACCGCGCTAATTTTTTAGTCCAATACTCCCGAAGTTCTTCTATTGTATATCGCTTAAATGGTTTCACATCTGCTATGTTATGTAATTCTTCGTCGTTATACCATTCTAATATAATTGGTAAATCATCCAATTCTAGAAGACGTTCTTCCCAGTTCACATTTCCACCCCATCTATTTTATGTTTTCAAACCAATTTAAAAAGAATATGCATATTCTTTTTTAGGTAATCTCACTATCTGTTGAATAAAAGGGGATTTTTCTATAATATCCTCTAACTGCCCCTCACTATAAACGTAAATCCCCCCTACGTATGAACTGTACGCCTTTTTCTCAGTTATTATCGTTAAACTGTTATTTTCCTTTTTAAAATCACCCTCCAGTCTTTTTTGAAATGATAAACTTTTGGTTGGTGAAATATAAAGTTGAATTAAAGATACTATTTCAACATCATCTGATTTTGCAAAGCACTGTATTTCATATAAAATCATTTCATCTTGTAACGGAAGAAAGTCTTCTACTTCTAACTTCTCTCCTTTATGAAAGAAGTTTTGAAGTTCAGGAGTATAGAACGAAAGATTTTTCTCCTCTATCATTTTAAAAATTGTTTGCAGCAATATGTCTTTTCCTATCACAAACGGATGGCCAAATCCATTATTGTAAAGCCCTTCTTTCATTTTCATTAATTGTTCGATGAAGGGGATTCCCGATTCTTCAATAACAAGTTTACCGTTAATTAAACGCATGTTAGCAATCAATTCTTCTATCTGTAAACCTTCTAATTCAAGCGATGAGTAATATAAATCTCTATTCCAAAAATCTAATTGATCCATTCCTAATGAATTAAATAAGAGCTCATCTATAATTGGAAAAAATCCATCTTCTGTTAAAGCTTTCGTTACATCATCTAATAATCTAGGTGTTTGATTTAAAATCGTACGTATTTCTTCGTCCTCTTGAATGATTCGTACCGTCCACTCACCATGATCTTCACCCGATATTTGCTGAAAACAATGTGAATATGGCCCATGTCCAACATCGTGTAGAAGGGCTACAGTAGATACTAGCTTTCGTTCATATTTCGATAAATGTATGTCACCAATCTCAGTAAGATGTTCTATTACTTTATTTACTAGCACATATACACCTATCGAATGTTCTTCCCTCGTATGTATTGCGTTCTTATGTAAAAAATAAGTATGTCCTTGTTGTTTAATATTCGCCAACCTTTGAAATGCTTTTGTATCTATCAAACGAAGGATATCTCTATCACGAATAGAGATTGGTCCATAAATCGGATCTGTAATATACATACGTTTCCCTCCTATTTTTGTAAATGAAAGACCTATACCATTATACTTAATTTTCAGTTTATTATCATTGATATATAAGAAATTTTTAATAATCTTTTCATTAACCCTTCATGAAAACGTGGCTTATATCCTTTACTATAATACTTATGGGAGACATAAAAGAATTGAAATAGCAATCCCCTATATGAATAAGGTATAATATACATATAGTGAACCTTTTATATTATTAAGTAAAGGGGCATATATTCAAAAATCCATAAATTAGAAGGTGCAACAATGTTAAGTAGTTTTATTCATTCAGTATTAACGTTTTTTGAAGGATTAGGTTATTGGGGCATTATGCTTGGACTTATGATTGAGATTATCCCAAGTGAAATTGTCCTTGCTTATGCAGGATACTTAGTATTCAATGGTAGTATCTCATTTATAGGCGCAGTTGTATTCGGTACAATTGGCGGTGTTATTGCCCAAATCTTTATTTATTGGCTTGGACGATACGGCGGACGCCCTATATTAGAACGTTATGGAAAATATATTTTCATACATAAAAAACAAATAGATGCTGCAGAAGATTGGTTTAATCGTTACGGAACTGGCGTCATTTTTACAGCACGCTTCATTCCAGTAGTGCGTCATGCGATTTCAATTCCTGCTGGTATTACAAAAATGCCTTTACTACGTTTCACTACATTAACAGCACTTGCGATTATCCCTTGGTCTATTATTTTCATTTATTTAGGTGAAAAACTAGGTGAAAATTGGGAGAATATAAACGATATTGCTGGTCCGTATGTGAAATCATTTGCAATTGGTGGCGTCGTACTTATACTTTTATACTTCGTTATAAAAAAATGGACAAAAAAGCGCAAAAATCTTGCTTAAGAATATAATAAAAACCGCTATAAATTCATTCGAAGTTATAGCGGTTTTTTATTTATATATGAATTAATCTTCAGGAATTATATAACACCTTTCCATCTACATTTACATGGATAAGCAACCATTCGATCATTCTTTTCGTATATTATCTCAAAAAGGAGTGATTCCCCTATGCATTGGCAGCAAAAAATACCATACTTAATCGGACGCCCTATCGGTATTTCCTTCATAAATGGGCAAGGAACTTCCGGCGTATTATGTTCAGCGCATGATGGTCAATTATATGTGTATGAATACCTTTATCAAGCTCAGTTCGCAATGAAACATTATGATTATAGACAGGTTCAAGATATACATGCATTCCCAAATTGTCCTCACCAAAATCCTCTATACTAAAAAAATCGGAACGGCTCATAGCCATTCCGATTTCTATACTTTATTTCTCAGAATAAAATTTCTGCACTGCTTCATCAAAATAAATCCAACCTTTCCAGCCCAAATGAATCGTATCTTTTAAGAAATACTTATCATATTCATGGCCAGAGAAATCAACTACTGGATATCCTGCTTTCTCAACCTGTTCTCGAACTTTTTTATAATACACTTCACGGCGTTCTTTCGGGAATCCAGTATAATCATACCAAGGCCCATTTACAGGTACAGAAATAAAGAGCGGTTTGACATTTTTCTCTTTAAATAAATCTAAAATAATTTGTAAATCATTATATTCTGGTGATTCATCATATGTTTCATTTGCTCTAAAGTTTTTTAAACCTTTAAGTTTTTTCTTCAGATTATTCTTATGATAATACGGATTTTCAATTCCAAATGTATTTGTAGTAGACTCAGCTTTCCCTTCTTGTTCTGCGTGTTTACGTGCGTCTTCCCAAGAAATTGAACGAAGTCCGCTATTTGTTTTCTCTTTCATCGGTTCGATTTTAAATAAAGAGTTAAATAAATCTCTATGATCTAAAATATTTCGATGCATATAAGCAAGTGGTTTAACTAAACCTGCTTTTATGTTATGTTTCGTATCATTATATACAATACCTTCTAATGAATTTTTTAATATATCATCTTCTTGAACAACTTTATAATCTAATAGCCGTTTCGCGATTTGCTTCTTCATTTCTGGATTTATCTCATCATTAAAAATAAAATGATATGCTTGTTGTTTGGAGAAATTATTAGTGAAATCCCCTTGTGATACACCAGTCTTTGTAAACCATTGTGGTGAAAGAACAAAGACTACTTTTTCACCTTCTAATTCATCCATAGTAGATGTCATATTTAAAATATGAGCTAAACTTTGTGTACCGCCAGTTCCAATTAAAAACGGTGTAAAACCAGCTGGATTTACTTTGAAATAATTAGACGGATGATATGCATCCATTCGTAAAAATTCTGATGAACCGTACATCGGTAAATACTGTGAATTATCTAACATTTTTTGCTGTAAGAAAACACTTTGTAATTTCTCTTTTTGTAAAGAAGTAGCCGCATCTTCTACCTTCTTATCACTAATAAGCGATACTAAACTTTTCGATGGGATTAGAATGATAATGAAAAAAAGCACACACGCTAAAATTATAGGACCAAAAGCATGCTTCATTTTCATCTTCTGTCCCTCTTTCTATCGTTATTAACTTGTAACCCTTGTCTTTGACACGCCATCTTTTCTCTCCTTTTTCTCTATACATGTTCCATTCTATTTGTCTATTATATACATGTATGTATTTCCTTCCTTGTTCTATTAAATCCTATAGAAATAGCGCAAGAAAATGTTTCCATAGAAACACGTTAATTATACAAGATTCTACATAAATTTCACACTGGAATTTTAGTAATAATTTTATTTTTAAGTCGTAAAAAAACATATGAAATGTCTATATTTCATTCGGAACTGTACAAAAAAACAGACTATCACATACGTGAAGTCTGTTTCCCCATTCTTTTATTTTTGTACATCTGCCCATTTTAAACTTGTAGCTGGACCAAATTGATGTACATATAAATCTTTCACATATGGTTTTTGTAAGTAAGATAATCCGCGCTGGAATACCGGTGCAATTACTGCATCATCAAGTAGCATTTTTTCAGCATCCTGCATTGCTTTCCAGCGAGCCTTTTCATCATTACCTAATTCTGTTTTAATCTTCTTAATTAACGCATCATATTCTGGGTTTGCATATTCTGTATTATTAACACTACTTCCAGAAAGGAATACTTCTAAGTAAGTCATTGGATCTGGATAATCCGGTAACCAGCGTGATAACGACATTTCATATTCTTTCTTCTTCTCTAGTGCTAATTTTTGCGTATGTGGTTGCAATTTCACATTCACTTTTAAACCTGGTAAATTTTTCTCAAGCTGCTCTTTAATGTACTCTCCAACTTTTTTAAAGTTTTCTAAGTCATAATTTAATAGTTCTAACGTCACTTCATCTGTACCTGTTTCTTGCTTTGCCTTTTCCCAATATTCTTTCGCTTTTTTTACATCAGTTTTATTAAACTCACCTGCCGTACTTCTAAAATCTTTTTTATCTGGTCCCTTTAAAAATCCTTTTGGTACGTAATAGTTTGCAGCAACCGAACCATCATTTAAAAATGAATCCGCAAGTCCTTTCTTATCAAAAACTGTACTTAGCGCAAGACGTGCATTTTTATTTTTAAGAATCGGTACATTTTCATTAAATCGGAAGAAGTACATAACTGGATCTGTATATTGTTTTAGCTCTTTATTATTTTTATATTTATCCACGAATTCTGTAGAAATAACAGCTCTATCAACTTTATCTGTTTCATATAAATTTACCGCAGTTGAAATTTCTTTTACAATTTGATAGTTTACTTCATCTAACTTCACTTCTTTTTTATCCCAATACTTATCGTTTTTCTTCATTGTAAAGCTAGCTTCATGCTTCCACTCTGATAATGTAAATGGTCCATTATATACCGCTTTATTTGCTTCTAATCCGTATTTATCACCTTGCTCTTTCGCATATTTTTCGTTAATTGGATAGAAGGATGGTAAAATTAATAATTTCGTAAAATACGGTACAGGATGTTCTAGCTCTACGACGAACGTTTTATCATCCTTCGCTTTTACTCCTAATTCATCTAGACCTAGTTGTTTTTTATTTATCTTCTCAGCGTTTTTCACATCGTACGCAATGTATGCATATTGAGAAGCGGTATCTGGATTAATCAATTGCTTCCAAGCGTATACGTAATCATGAGCGGTTACTGGATCTCCGTTTGACCATTTCGCATCACGCAAATGAAATGTATATGTCTTTCCATCTTTACTCACTTCATATTTTTGTGCGCCTGCCTCAATTACTTCATCATTTTTCGATAGACGGAATAGTCCTTCCATTACGTTATTCAAAACGTTAAACGAGATTGCATCTGTGACTTTCACTGAGTTTAACGACGGAATTTCACCCGTTTCTAGTAACTGTAATACTTTCTTTTCATCTTTCGGCTTTGTTGTAGTTTTTTCTTTTGCGCAGCCAACTAAAAATGAAGAAACTAATAGAGTACTAACTAATGAGTAACGAACAACTTTTTTCATTTAAAAACCCCCTCTATTTTTAAGGTAAGTAACGACGAGCACCAGCGTATTCTTCTATATATCCTGGTGTATTTAGTGGTATAATCTCTACCGACCTTTCAGCTCTTGGTGAGTGAATCATATTGCCATCACCAATATACATTGCAACGTGATGGACACTACCTTTCCCTTGATCATGTGCAAAGAAAATTAAATCTCCCTTTTGTAAGTTTTCTTTATCAACTGCAACCCCTGCTCTTGATTGCGGTCCAGAATCTCGCGGAATTGTAATGCCGTGCGATTTATAGATCGTATGCGTGAAGCCAGAGCAATCAAATCCAAAACCACTTGTACCAGCCCATATATACGGTAAACCTAAAAACATTTTCCCTGTGTTAATTAAATCATCAGCGGTCGGTTTTGGAATATCAGTTTGAGAGCGGTAAACTGTTCCATCATTTTTTCGTAGCCATGCTTTCTGACCATTTGGCAACAATACACGGTATGAAATTGTGTCTTCACTTAATAGCGGCAGTCTTGTATTATAACTGACTTCAAGTGATTTATGTTTTTCAGAAGGATTTATATATAAAATCGCTGTTGGCTTTGTTATTAACACAAAAGGTTCAGTTGTTTTATCTGCAAATTCTTGATTATATGTTAATTGCTTTTCAGGCATCCAGCCCGGATAACCTTCTTCATTTCGTGGCGTTGGCTGTCCATGCACTAATACCTTCACCCACTCGCCTTTCTTATCAATAACAGTTACTTCTTGACCGAGTAACGCTTGTGTTTCTAATTTATTTGCATTTGTTAACCATAGTTTCTCGTCAAGTGTCATTGATTTCGTCCATTTCCATAGATCCACTGGATTTGTTGCACTCGGTGTATCGATTGGCCTTAATGCATCAGGTGCTGTCCATAACGTTGCAGCAGATACATCTATAAATGCTTTATTATCCTTCTTTTCTTCAGCATTTGCCGATGTAAACGATGAAAATATAAATAAAGTTGTTAAAAATGCAGTTCCTACTTTTTTCATATATATCCCCCTTAAAAAAATAGTTTACTAGTCTCTTCTCCTAAGACTTACTATTCACTGTCGATTGAAGGTTTACCTTTGATCCAGAATAAGTCATTCCTTCCGGCTCTTCCATTAACCAAAGCGGTGCATCAAGATCAAAATAATGAATATTAGGATGCGCTGCCGCTAAATGCGCAACAGCACTAACGGAAAGTGAAGATTCCATCATGCTTCCCACCATACACTTCACACCAGCTGTTTCTGCGATATCTGCAATACGCCATGCTTCACGTATGCCACCACATTTCATTAATTTAATATTAATTAAGTCTGCATATCTTCCTTGAACGAGCTTTAATGCATCACTTGCTGAAAATATACTTTCATCGGCCATAATTGGCGTTTGCACACGATCTTTGACGTACTTTAACCCATCCCAATCTTTCGCGTGTACTGGTTGTTCAATAAATTCTATATTTAAATTACGATTTTCCATCCCTTGAATGATAGAGACCGCTTCTTTTGGACTCCAACCTTGATTCGCATCTAAACGTAATGTCGTATTTCTTGGTACCACATTTCGAATTGCCTCAATACGTTCCAAATCTAAATGCGCCTCTTTACCCACTTTAATCTTTAATGTTTGAAATCCTTTTTCTATATGTTTCTTCGCTTCTTTTGCCATTAATACAGGCTCATCCACACTCACTGTAATATCCGTATAAATTTCTTTCTTCCCGCCTAACAATGCATATAACGGCACCTTTTGATATTGGCAATATACATCATATAAAGCGATATCTACCGCTGCTTTCGCACTTGAATTTCTAATACAACTCATTTGAATGCGCTGTAGTAACTGCTGAAACTGAATGATATCTTGACCAATTAAACATGAACGCATCGGTCCTAAAATCGCTTCTTCTATTCCACTGGTGAAATCACCCGTAATAACTGGCGTTGCGGCTGCAGCTCCCTTACCAATCACTCCTTCATCTGTATGAATATAAACATCTATACTTTCAATTTCTGTTACAGTACGAAGCGCGGTTTTAAACGGTGTATGAAGTTTTACACGTCTACGATTTACTTTTACATCTGTAATTTTCATTTTGTTCATCCTTTCGTTCTCCAATGAAGTGAAATTTTAATCCACCGGAGATTTATACCCACAGATTATTAAGTAAACCTATTGGGCATTTACTCTCCTATCTCTCTACTTTGTTTCCGTTTACTTTTGATGTAGGATGATAATGTGAAATAAAAAAATCCAGCCATAAGAATGATTCTTACGGCTGGATTTTGTCTATGATTGAGTAGACAAAGCAGCAATCTGATTATATTTTTTCTGTGCATCTTTTAGCGCTACAAGTAACGCTTTTTGAGAAGAGCCGAAATATCGGTTCTTTACTTCCATTACTAACGCCGGGTCATTTATATTTTTATGTAGAAATAAATATTTAACAAATTGAGATGTTAATGCAATTGTCGCTGAGCAGTCTGCATCTACAATTTCCCCTGTATCCTTAACAAGTACAAATGCTACGAAATAGCTTTTAAACTTTTCAGTAATGGGATTATTTTGAGGTGCTTTCGCATCCCCTACGATATAAATTGTATTTGAAGCGTACACAGCTATCTTCCTTTCGTATACGAGGATAACGGGTTTCTTAATAGTCGTATGAGCGAGGAACTCAACGTTGATTAAAAAATGTATCCGCTTACCTTGTATTATAATATAATTGACAGAATTTTAACAACATTTATTTTAGTGCATATTCCATATCTATGAAAATAGCTTAAACTCTTCATTTTTACAATATGTGATTATTCCTTGTACCATTACATTCATACATAAAAAAACAGTTAGCGACGGCTAACTATTTTTTTCATTACTTGGGCATCACAAATATAGTTTCATTTGACTTAGAAAATTGATACTCTTTTCTCGCAAACTTCAAAATTTCTTCCTCATCGTCTGTTAAATTTTCTATGTTAGTCTTTAAAGAATCTTTATCTTTCTTTAAAGATACTAATTGTTCCTTTTGATCCGTAATCGTACCTTTCTTCTTATCAATTACTTCTTGTTGTTTCGTTAAAATATATTGAACGTACAGAGTAGTTGCTGCAATAAAAAGGACCATTAAAATAAGTCGCCTTAACTTCTTTTTATTTATCCTACGCTTGTCACTAGGTTGTGATAACTGCTCTGGTATATTAGGAACATTTACTCGTTTGAGTTTCCTCATTCAAATCCCCCTAACCCATATTTTTCACTACCATCGGCACGTTTTCTTACTAAACTAAATTCTATTCTTATAAAATAAACTCCTTCACAAAAATATCCCATAAATTAACCAATTAAAGATAGCATTCGACGACATTTCCATATTTACACCGATTTTTTTTATACATGCTGCTATAAAATAGTAGTTTCTGTAATTCTTTTTCTACTATTGTAGAAGAGTTTTTTCACACACAAAATTCCTTCCCTACATATCCATGTTATAACATGCTTACAAGGAGGGAAAATATGCATTACCGCACATTAGGTAACACTGGAATAACTGTTTCTGAAATAGGTTTTGGGGCATGGGCAATCGGTGGTGATGAATGGGGACCTGTTAACGATAAACAATCTATAACTGCTATAAAAAAAGCCATTGAGTGTGGTGTGAATTTTATTGATACTGCGGATGTGTATGGTTTAGGACATAGTGAAAAGTTGGTGGCTACCGCGATTAAAGGACATCGTAATGATATTATACTATCAACGAAAGGTGGTTTAATCGGACATCACTATGACCCTAATGGCGTTCCTGTATATGATACTCCTGAAAAAATCATCGCCGTATTTGAAACAAGTTTACAACGTCTTCAAACAGATTATATTGATCTTTATTTTTGTCATATTTGGTGGCATAATCGTAGAGAAACAGAAGCATTTCTACGTGCATTTGACATATTAAAACGTGATGGCAAAGTAAGAGCAGTCGGTGTTTCGACTCATGATTTACAATACATTCATCATTTCAATAACAACAACGAAATTGATATCGTACAACTTGATTACAATATATTAAATCGAAAACCAGAAAAAGATATATTACCATTCTTACAAGAGAAAAATCTAGGGGCTGTTATTCGTGGTCCATTAAAAATGGGCATTTTAACTGGAAAATTTACAAATAAAACAATTTTTCCAGATGGAGATTTACGCAAAGATTGGCCAAATGAAACTTGGTTTCAAGAAGACTTACAAACCGTAGAGAAACTTCGGTTGCTCTCAAAAAAAAATCAGACCCTAGGGCAACTTGCACTTCGCTATGTACTCTCTCATCCGGCAGTAAGTGTTGTAATTCCTGGTGCGAAGTCAGGAACGCAAGCACAAGAAAATGCAAATGCATCTGTTCGCCCTATTTTGAGTGATGAAGAGCTTAACTATATTCATTCAATATAAAAAGCCCAATCCGGGCTTTTTAATTTGGCAAACTAATATCATACTCCATTCGCTTCGCTGTGTCCTCCGCAACATGCACACCTAACAAGTTTTTCACAATATGAAATGCCATATTAATTCCAGCTGAAATTCCGGCAGATGTTATAATATGTCCTTCATCTACAAACTTTACATTTTCTATAACTTCAACATTTTGAAACTCATTTTTAAACTTTTCAATACTAGCCCAATGTGTTGTTGCTTTTAACCCTTCCAGTAAACCTGCTTTCGCCAGTAATAACGCTCCTGTACAAACTGAAGTCATCAGCTTTACTTCTTTCATTTGTTGGCGAATCCATTTTATTACTATTTCATTTTTTATTTCATATTTTCTAGCACCTAGCCCACCCGGAATTATTAAAATATCCACTGGTGGTAAATTTTCAATACTATAATCTGGCTGTACCTTCAATCCATTCCTTGCTGTAATCATTTCTCCATTCTCGCTAACTGTATAAACAGTAAATGGTTTTTCTTCATTCACCTCAGTTACAGAAAAAACTTCAAATGGTCCTGCAAAATCTAACACTTCTACTTCATTAAATAAAAATATACCAACACTCCATTTATTCATCATAAGTTCACTTCCTGTTTCAAATGATGTAAAAGGTGATCATATCCTTTTTCTAATGCAATATCATACGCTGTTTTCCCATCATTTTTCTTTATCATCTTATTAGCTCCATTTTTAAGGAGTAACATAATTATTTCTTCATTTCCTAATAATGCCGCTTCGTGAAGTCCTGTCCAGCCACCACTTTGCATAATATTTACATCTGATCCTTTTTCAATTAAGAAAGCAACAAGTTCACTTTGCTTGTTCGCGATTGCTGCTTGCAAAGGCGTATTTTCATTTTCGTTTTTCGCTCTACTATGTATATCTGCACCGCTTTCTAAAAGAAAACTCGCTATTTCTTTTTGTCCAAAATAAGCTGCTAAATGAAGTGGTGTCCAGCCATCTTCACTACATTCGTTAACAATACTTGGACTCGCCTTTATAAACTTCACTACTTTTTCCTTATGACCACTTATAACAGCTTGTGCTATTGATTGTAAATGCTCCATAATAATCTCCCATCCTTCAAACTATTTAAGCATCTCCTTCTACATGTTCTATTAATTATTACATTTTCCTTTTAAAACCTTAAGTTTACATAACAATATTATATATCCCTTTTTGTGCTTAATGCTGAATAGCAATAATGTTAAAAATACTGCCTTTAAACAATGAAGACCATGATTTCATTAGAGTTACTGAAAAAGCAAGCAAAAAACTATACACATAGTTTTCATCATATTTGTTCAGTTGCATGAAATAAAACAGGTAATGTTTATTCTGCTATTCATGCTTTCAACATATCAAATAATATTATTCCAATAAAAAAACAATCCATTT
>NZ_QPEL01000004.1:0-27185 GCF_008368965.1 Bacillus sp. AY2-1
GATTAAAATCTTCGTACATATTTTAAACCTTCTTTCTAATAAAATTTATGTTGTATAAAACAAAACATAAAATATAGGTATGTAATTGGGCATATGTATGTATCCGCTAATCCCCATCTTATATAAGCCCATATTTAAAATAATTAAATTTTATTTTAAATCTAATTATATTTTTATTCATATATATTAAAAGTCATACGTTGTAAATAAAAAGAAATTGACTTTTTAACAAAAGAATAATTTCCTTAAATGATATAGAAAAAGCACTGCTGAAATCTTCAGCAATGCTTTCCCATTAAACGTGCTATGATAATGAAAGTCTATTTTTTCTACTCATGAGTTCTGTATACTCATATACATTTATTTTAGCTTTAAGATACGTTCTATTTCTTCCACACTCAACTTACTTGCTTTTGCAATAGTTTCAAGTGGTACACCAATTTCATGCATTCCTCGAATCATCTGCATCTTACCTTGCTCAATGCCTTTTTCCATGCCCTCTTGTTCTGCATGAGCTAACTTAGCTTGTTCATCTAGAAGTAATTTCTCTCGAGCTTCATATGCTGTTCGGAAAGAAGAATCATGGCTCATATTTTCCCATTTATTTATTGCCTTTTGTAAAATTGGATCTTGATTCATCGCAATCTCCTCCAATGTTTGAGTTAAATGTTCATCTTCATGTGCTGGTAATAATAACATCCAACGAACAAATGTATTTTCCCATGGGTTTACTTTTTCTTCACGCCATTGTTTTACTAATTTCGGTATCTCTACAAAATGGATTTCAATGTCGTCACTTAAGAGTTGCTGTAATTTTGTATTCCATAATTGTCCGATGGTATGAAATTCATCATCCTGAGAAAATAAAATAAAGTCTAGTAAGTTAATGGTAATTGTTTTCCGAAGTGAACGATATGGCATTCCTTCTTGCATTTGGGAAGTATAAAGTTTACTCCAGTAATATAAGGAGCGCTTCACCATATCATGTGTATTTCGAAGCTGGATTTCGATATTTACTTGCGCCCCATTATCCAGTGTTGCTAATAGGTCTAAAATCGATAACTTATCATCTTCATAAGATTTATGGAGATGTGGATCATCTAATTGTAGCGAAGTAATAGGTGCATCTAAAGATTCTTCTAAAATTGCATTTAGGAAACCCGTTAAAATTTCCTCATTTCCTTTTGTTCCAAATAGCTGTTTAAAAGCAAAATCAATGCGTAAATTTACTAATTTAGTGGACATGGATTTCCTCTCCCTGTCTATATCATCTCTTATTACTATTGTACATAAAAAAAGGTAGAACATGCAAACAGGCTCTTACGTTACCTCACATAAGAGCCTGCCTACATTTACAAAAAATTAGTGGTTCTTAGCAAAAACAATTGCAAGTAACATCGTTTTTGCCCAGAACCTTTATTTTCATTTATTCTTTTTCCGGCCAAATTTTCGCATTTGGTTCTAATAACCACTTATGTTCTTCCTCCATGATACGATCATCCCATGGGTTATTCTCAAGGTGTCGAATCATCCAGCAAAAATACATTGCATATCCAGGCGCCGTTGCTTGTGGATGGTCTAACCCACCAGGAATTGTAATAAAGCTATTATGTACAACGCGATAAGCATCCTCACCAACCATTGCACATCCAAATCCCTGGGGTTTGTTAAAGCGATAATAATATACCTCTGGCTGATCATGGTGGTGTGGTGGATAACTGGACCATCGCCCTGGATAAGAAATAACCTCTCCTACTACCATATTAGAATACGCTGCATTGTTATAGTCAAAAATTGTACGAATAACACGCTGCGCTGTTCCCTCCCATACTCCATCTCCGGCTACAACACTTTGACACTCATTTGGAGTATATAACTTGGACGCAAATTCTTGATTATTATCGGTTTTTTGAACGAGCACTTCACTATCTAAAAGAGCAGTAATTGTAACCTTCACATTTTTAGCCACATGTAAGCACCAAGGGTTTTCTTCAAATACAGATTGTCTTTGAAGAACTTGTTCCATCCCTTCCCATTCTAAACGTATTGCCCCTTCTAGTAAAAGAACTGCCGTTTCATTCTTATTATCAAATAGCAACTCTTCTTTTCCATTAGACATCTTATATATGCCTATATCCATTAACATATCACTGCATTGGCCGTTCATTTCTGTTAATACATTATACCCCTCATTTAATTCACCTAATTTTCCTAACATGGATTTCTCCTCCTTTTATTTAATGGTTAATCTATCGTTTTCTACTTTTGTCAGCTAACTAAATTCCGCATTTCTTCTAATTATTAATGAAGAAAGCTTTTCTGATTATGCTCTGTTTTCACTTCCGAATATTTACATATGACTTTTAACATTTTCGTATGCAGCCTCAATTACATCTTGATGATGCGTAAAGTAGTCTGAATAAGGAGTATTTAGGGCCGCAGTGTTTACCACGGTAATTACATTCTGAAATGTGGCTGTTGCTACATTAATTTTTCGAACACCATGTTGGATACATTGTTTGAAATTATCTGGGCTAATTCCAGAGCCACCATGTAATACGAGCGGGATATGAACTACCTCATTAATTTCCTGTAGACGGTCTAATCGTAAATCAGGATCTCCATTGTACATACCATGCGCATTTCCAATCGCAACAGCTAACACATCTACATCTGTTTCTTCTGCAAATCGTTTTGCTTCTGTAGTGCTTGTCAGCAACATTTCAATATCTTCTGACCCATCCTCACTACCACCTACTCTGCCAATCTCAGCTTCTACTGTCGCTCCATACTGTTTCGCAAGCGCTACAATTTCTTTTGTCCTTTGGATATTCTCCTCTAATGGGAAGTGAGAGCCATCAAACATAACCGAACTAAAACCAATTTCTAACGTCTCTTTAATTGTTTCAAATGTTATACCGTGATCAAAGTGAACTGCTACTGGGATAGTCGCTTTTTTCGCCGCAGCTACCATCAAAGGACCGATCAGATGAATCGGCGAATGATTCAAACGAACTTCCGCAATTTGTAGAATAAGCGGTGAACTTAACTCTTCTGCTGCTTTGATAGCTCCCATTACCATTTCCATATTAGCAACACTGAAAGCTCCGACCCCATAATTCTCTTGATTTGCCTTAATTAAAATATCCTTCATTTGCACTAATGGCATTACACATTCACCTGTTTCAATATTATTTATAAATAAAAAACAAACGTC
Source organism: Bacillus sp. AY2-1 (assembly GCF_008368965.1). Classification (NCBI taxonomy): domain Bacteria; kingdom Bacillati; phylum Bacillota; class Bacilli; order Caryophanales; family Bacillaceae; genus Bacillus; species Bacillus sp. AY2-1. Next base: position 3,218 of record NZ_QPEL01000004.1, read on the forward strand.
TCGTCTTTTTACTCCATTTGTAAGAGGACATGTCGATTGCCGAATCATTAAATTAGATATAGTCTCAAAATGCTGAGACTAAAGACCTGCTTTTTCTTGTATAAATTTTCGGGCTTTTAATGCGTATTCAAAAGGATTCGCTAAAGCTGGGTCTTGCTCTGCTTCTACCACAAACCACCCTTTATAATCAGAGTTTGCAAGAATATTAAACACTTCATCAAATACAATTACGCCATCCCCGGGAACTGTAAATGCACCATTCTTCACTGCCTGTAAGAAGCTTAATTCGTTTTCCTTTACAGCATCTACTACTTCCTCACGAATATCTTTTAAATGTACATGTTTAATACGAGGTAAATATTTTTTCAAAATATAAAGCGGCTCTTCTCCTGAAAAGACAAGATGACCTGTATCAAAAAGCAGAGATACCAGATTTGGATCTGTTATATCCATTAACTTTTCAATTTCTGCCGTTGTTTGAATACCCGTGCCCATATGATGATGGTATACAATATGTAGCCCCTTTTCCTGAGCTAATTTACCGAGGTGATGTAACCCAACTACAAGCTTATCCCACTCTTCGTCTGTAAAAACGGGCTTATTTTGAAATAGTGGTACATCCATTAAACCTTGAATACTATGCCCTTGCTCTGAAACAACGATGACCTTTGCACCCATGTCATGCAAAAAATCCCTATGCTTAATAAATTCTTGTACCGTCTCTTCAAGCGGCTTCGTTGTCAAGAATGTACTAAACCATGCACTAGCAATCTCCAAGTTTCGTAATTCCAAAGATTTTTTTAATACAACAGTATTTCTCGGATATTTATTCCCCACTTCACTTCCATTAAATCCAGCTAGTGCCATCTCACTAATACATTGTTCAAATGTATTTTCTGCCCCTAGCTCCGGCATATCATCATTTGTCCAAGCAATTGGTGCAATTCCAAGCTTAATTGTATTTTCTTTGAACATCCCCTTGTCTCTCCTCTTTACAAAATGTGATAGAATTTCGCCAAATTCTCTTAACTGGTCATTAAATAGAGAGCTTCCTAATCAATATGCATGTAGATAAAAAGCTCTCTTTGTTTCCTAATCTAATAAGACCTTGCCTGTTGCAAGTTACTTACTTTACTCTCGTACGCAGCTTGGACACTTTGACTTTTAGATACTTCTGCAACACCTACATGCCACCATGACTCGTATCCATTTGTCATTGTTTTTGGTAATACTTTAATATCAATTAATGTAGAAACTGTTTGTTTTTTCGCATCTATAAGCGCTTCTTGTAATTGTTCTAGTGATGTAACATGATATGTTTTCACACCATATCCAGCTGCGCTAGCTGCAAAATCAATTTTCATAATTGCCCCGTCTAATTTACGAGTTTGCTGGTTTCGGTAGCGAAACTCTGTTCCAAAGCTCCCCATTCCATTGCCCATTTGTAAGTTATTAATACAACCAAATCCGGAGTTATCAAACAATAAGACGTTAATTTTATTGTTTTCTTGAAGACTTGTGACAAGCTCAGAATGAAGCATTTGGTAACTGCCATCCCCTACCATTGCATATACTTCCTTCAATGGTTCAGCTAGCTTTGCACCAAGTGCACCTGCAACTTCATAGCCCATGCAAGAGTATCCATACTCCATGTGATATGTATTAGGTTTTCTTGCTGCCCACATTCTTTGTAAATCACCTGGAAGACTTCCTGCCGCTCCAACGATAATTGCATCTTCATCGAGTAATGTATTAATTTGTCCAATGACCGCGGTCTGTGTTAATTGTGTACCAAGTGCGTCTACATACTCATTTAAATTTTCATCGAAATGACCTTCGACTTCTGGTGTGAAATCTTGACCTGTAAAGCGAATATTATGTAGACGTGATAATTCTGTTTCCCAAGCCTCTTTTGCATCAGCAATTTCTACTGTATAACTAGATTGATAATCAATTTCTTGCAGTTCATTTATTAGAGCAAGAAGTGCCTCTTTCGCGTCCGCTATAACCTTTAATGCATCCAGCTTATTCGCATGGAATTCTGAAATGTTGATGTTTAAAAACTCAACTTCTTCATTTTGAAATAATTGTTTCGATGCCGTTGTAAAATCAGTAAATCTCGTCCCGATGCCAATAACAAGATCCGCTTCCTTTGCAATTGTATTAGCTGCTACATTTCCCGTTACCCCAATGCCGCCTAGATTATATCGATGACTACTTTCAATTGCACTTTTTCCAGCTTGTGTTTCTCCAAATGGAATGTGGAATGTTTCAGCAAACTGTTTGAGTTCTTCTGCCGCTTCTGCGTATCTTACACCACCACCGCAAATCATAACTGGCTTTTTCTTTCTCTTAATCATTTCCACTGCATCCGCTAAGCTGGCTTTTGTAGGTAGACGACGTTCAATACGGTGAACACGCTTTTGGAAGAAGTAACTTGGAAAATCCCATGCTTCTCCTTGGACATCTTGTGGTAAACAAATTGTTACAGCTCCTGTATCTGCCGGATTCGTTAAAACACGCATCGCTTGAATCATAGCGGTCATCAATTGTTCAGGACGATTTATCCGGTCCCAGTACTTACTTACTGCACGAAAAGCATCATTTGTAGAAATAGATAAGTCATGTGTTTGTTCAATTTGTTGAAGAACAGGATCAGGTTGTCTCGTTGCAAATACATCTCCTGGAAGTAATAAAACGGGAATATTATTTGCAGAAGCTGTTGCTGCAGAGGTAATCATATTTGCTGATCCAGGACCAACTGAAGAAGTACATGCCATAATTTGTTTTCTATGTTTTTGTTTTGCAAAAGCCATTGCAGCATTTGCCATTCCTTGCTCATTTCTCCCTTGATATACTTCTAATTCCCCTGCGTCTTCTTCTAAAGCTTGACCTAGGCCTACTACATTTCCATGACCAAAAATCGTAAAGACTCCCTTAACAAACTTTTGTTGCGTTCCATCAAACTCTACATATTGCTGATTTAAAAACTTTACCAATGCTTGCGCCATCGTCATTCTAACCGTTTGCATATGATTTGCTCCTTTCTATCTCTAACAATCATTCTGCATATGAAAAAGGAGTATTAGAAATTTGAAAGACTCCTAATACTTCCTTCTTATGTTTTACTACTTTCCTTACTTTTGCTTACAAGCAACTAGACAGATTCTACTTTTCACTTAAAGATTACTTTTCCCAACGAGATGTAAGCATTTTCTTTCTTGTATAAAACTCAACGCCGTCCGTACCGTTCGCATGAAGATCACCATAGAAAGAGTCTTTCCAGCCAGAGAACGGGAAGAATGCCATTGGTGCCGGAACCCCAACATTCACACCTAACATACCTGATTCAATTGTTTCACGGAATTGACGTACACTTGCCCCACTATCTGTATAAATGCAAGCTCCATTTGCAAAACGAGACTCATTGGCAATTTCAATCGCTTCATCCAATGATTTCACACGAACTATAGATAAAACAGGAGCAAAAATCTCATCTTGCCAGATTTTCATTTCTTTTGTAACATGGTCAAAAATTGTTGGCCCAACGAAGTAACCAGCTCCTTTTACAGCTGTATCTTCACGTCCATCACGAACTAACGTAGCGCCCTGTTCTACACCTGAATCGATGTAACCAATTGTGCGCTCTTTATGGTTATCACGAATAACTGGTCCTAAAAATACATCTTCATCAAGACCATTGCCAATTACAATTTTATTCGCTTCTGCTACTAGTCTTTCAACTAATTGATCTGCAATTTCTTCTTCTACTGTTACAACAGAAGCAGCCATACAACGCTCACCAGCTGAACCGAATGCAGCGCTAATAATTTGCTTTGTTGCTAGTTCAAGATTCGCATCATTTAATACAATGGAATGGTTCTTCGCACCTGCTAATGCTTGCACGCGTTTTAAGTTTTCTGTTCCTTTTTTGTATACATATTCTGCGACAGGTTGAGAACCTACAAACGAAATTGCCTTCACTAATTTATGTTCCAATAGACCGTTTACTACATCGTGAGCGCCATTTACAATGTTTAATACACCTTTTGGTAAGCCCGCTTCTTCAGCTAATACTGCTAATCTTGCTGCTAGAAGTGGTGTACGCTCTGAAGGTTTTAATACAAATGTATTGCCACAAGCAATTGCAAGTGGGAACATCCAGCATGGAACCATCATTGGGAAGTTAAAAGGTGTAATGCCACCTATAACACCAATTGGATAACGATACATACCAGACTCAATACCTGTTGCAATATCCGGTAGCTGTTTTCCCATCATTAATGTAGGAGCACCCGCTGCAAACTCCACACACTCAATACCACGAAGAACTTCACCATAAGCCTCGTTATAGCTTTTTCCGTTTTCAATCGTAATCAGTTTCGCTAACTCTTCCCAGTTATCTACTAGTAATTGTTGATATTTAAATAGAATACGAGCGCGCTTTGGTACTGCAGTTTTAGACCAAGACTTGAACGCTTCATTTGCTGCTAATACAGCTTGTTCAACATCCACTTTTGTTGAAAGTGGTACTTGAGCGATTACTTCTCCTGTTGCAGGATTATATACAGCTTCCATCTTAGTTGAAATGGATTCTACCCATTCGCCGCCAATGTAGTTTTTTACAATTTGTGCTGTTTGTACTGTCATATTCATTCTCTCCCTTTTATGTAATGTAGAAGCGTCCAATAGGATACGCCCTTACTTGATTATTGATTTATGAAGTTTTTATACCAATTCTTCAGCCGTTTCCATGAATGCAGAAATCTCTGCTCTTGTTGGCATTGCATCAGAACAGCTATGTTTAGAAATAACGATTGAAGCAGAAGCACCACCTAATCGCATTGCTTGAGGAATCTCAAGCCCTTGCATTAGGCCATAAATAAACGCAGAAGCATACGAGTCGCCAGCGCCAAACGTCTTTAACACCTTTGTTTTAAAGATACCGCCTCGGTGAGATTGACCGTCCCTCGTATAAGCGATTGAACCATCCCCGCCGTGCTTAATTACGACGATTTTGGCATGATGAGAAAACCATCTTTCAGCCGTAACTTGGTCATTAGATTGTTCGTAGTTTAATAGTTTTTCCATCATATCGAATTCTTCACGCGTTCCAATAATGACATCAGATTTTTCAGCCGCTAGGTTGTAATACACAGCCGTTTCAGCTTCTGACTGCCATGTATAAGGGCGGTAATCTACATCAAAAAATACAACTACATCATACTTACGCGCATATTCTAGTGCTAAAAATACCGCCTCGCGAGAAGGACTTTTCGCTAAAGCTGTTCCTGAAATTAAGAGTGCTTTTGATTGTTTAATATAGTCCTCAGATACTTCTGTTGGATCAAGATTTAAATCTGCGACATTGTCGCGGTACATTAAAATACTGCAATCTTCTGGGCTTTTAATTTCTGTAAATGCTAGACCTGTCACTGCACCTGTACGGTCGATACATATCTGATTTGTATTAATCTTATTGTCCTGTAGATACCCTGTAATAAAGCGGCCCATTTGATCGTCGGACACTTTACCGATAAATCCTGTCTGTAAGCCGAGACGCGCCGCACCAATCGCTATGTTGGCAGGAGAACCTCCCACATACTTAGTAAACGTTCTTGTTTCTTCCATAGGACGTTGTGTTTCATTGGCATTTAAATCAACGCATAAACGTCCAACTGCAATTAGGTCTAATGGACAATCTTCTTTAAAAATAAGTGGATTCATTATTACTACCTCCCATGCTTTATGAATGATAAGGTTCATATTTTTATAAACCTATTATTCATTACTCTTTATCTATCTAGAAGTAAACGCTCTCTTTATTGATTTAATGCAGGCTGCTTATGTTCAATTTGAACAGGTTTTCCTGTTAGCAAAGATTCCTTTGCAGCTTTCGCAATTCGCTCCGCTTGTAACCCATCATTACCACTACAAATAACAGCTTGTCCTTCTATAATTGACTTTGTAAATTGTGTTACTTCCTCAATGTAAGCTTGCGTGTAGCGCTCTAAGAAGAAATAAAGCGGCTTATCTTTTACAACACCTTCTGTTTTTGACACTTGTACTGTTGTCGGGCAGCAATTATCCGCAGCAACCGCGCCCTTTTCACCAAACACTTCAACACGCTGGTCATATCCATAAACAGCTTGGCGGCTATTATCAATTACTCCTAAAGCTCCATTTGCAAATTTTAATGTGACAATTGCTGTATCCACATCATTTACTTCCTGAATGGATGGATCAATTAATGTTGTTCCATATGCAAATACTTCAACGACTTCACTATTCATCACATAGCGAGCCATATCAAAATCATGAATCATCATATCCATAAACAATCCGCCTGAAGAGCGAACGTATTCTATACTTGGCGGTTGTGGATCGCGTGACGTAATTTTTAAGATATGCGGCTGCCCCACTTCACCTTGTTGAATCAGATCATAAACTTTCCTGAAGTTCGGATCAAAACGACGATTAAATCCTACTTGAAGAGATACTCCCTGTTCTTTTACCACTTCTAATGCTTCTAATGTTTCTTCTACTGAGAAACTAACAGGCTTTTCGCAGAATATATGTTTTTTCGCAAGTGCTGCTTCTTTAATAATTTGCGCATGTGTATTTGTTGGTGAACAAATAAAGACAGCATCAATTTCTGGATCAGTTAATAAATCCTGATAGTTTGTAGTTAGAGTGGAAATCCCTTTATCTTGAGCCCACTTTTCTAGATGACTAATCACTACATCTGAAACTGCTTTAATTTTTACTTGTGGCATCAGTTGCAAGTTATCAACATGCAGTTTCCCTATTCGTCCAGCACCAATAATCCCAATCTTTAAAACGTTCATATGATTTCTCCCTCTATATTAAAATTTAAGAAACAAAATGAAAGTCTATAAGGTTTAGCGCATTAAACTAGTTAAGCGCTTTCCCTATTTTTCTTCATTATACACACTTGATTTTAAATTGAAAACATTTTTATTTTTTTGAATACTTATCTTTTCATCCGAATTTTAAATTCCCTCAATATACGTATTACATAAAAATAAAATTAATGATTAGATATAAATACTCTAAAAAGCTACAAATATATTCTTTTAAAATACTGATATAACAAAGAAAATCAAGCCCTTTAAATAGTGCCCCCCATCTATAAGGTATTTCTTTCTTTTCATACTCACGATTATTTGAATCTCCAATAAGTAAATAGAAAGCTTCTATAAAAGAAAGTTGTAAATTGTCAAAAAATTTAAAATTTAATTGACGACCTCATAATGTAAGCGTATACTTTTTTTATCAAAAAGAATTAAGCGCTTAACCAAAAAACTTATCGGTGGTGGGAGAATGAACGCTATTAGTTCAAACAAAACATTTATGGACAAGATTGGCATCCCTTCTAATTTAACTTGGGGATACATAGGAATTATCGTTTTTATGATTGGGGACGGGTTAGAACAGGGATGGTTATCCCCTTATCTCGTTGAAAAAGGATTAACGCTAGAACACGCTGCTTTCTTGTTTACTATTTACGGAATTACTGTATCTGCTTCTTCTTGGTTTTCGGGGGTATTTGTACAAATGTGGGGACCAAGAAAAGTCATGACGTTTGGTTTAGTATCATTCATTTTAGGTTCAATCGGGTTCATAGGTATAGGAATTCAACATATGAATTATCCAGTAATTTTAATTTGCTATGCCCTACGAGGGTTTGGTTATCCTTTATTTGCTTATTCTTTCCTAGTTTGGGTATCTTACAGTACGCCTCAGCAAATGCTTTCAAGAGCAGTTGGCTGGTTCTGGTTCGTCTTCCAGCTAGGGCTTAGTGTTATAGGAGCCTTTTATTCTAGCTATATGGTTCCTAAAATCGGAGAAATCGCTACTTTATGGAGTGCTTTAATTTTTGTTGTCGTCGGGGGATTGTTCTCAATAGTTGTGAATAAGGATAAATTTAAAGCACAAACCGTAAGCGCTAACAAATCAAGTGAATTACTAAAAGGCATTACCATCGCATTTGAAAATCCTAAAGTTGGTATAGGCGGTATTGTAAAAATTATAAACTCGGCCGCTCAGTTTGGATTTGTTGTTTTCCTACCTACCTATATGATGAAATATAATTTTACGATGACTGAATGGCTTCAAATTTGGGGTACTCTATTCTTTGTAAATATGGTGTTTAATATTATTTTTGGTATTGTTGGAGACAAGTTTGGTTGGGTAAATACAATTAAATGGTTCGGAGGAGTCGGTTGCGGTATTGTAACTCTTGCACTCTATTATGTACCACAAATGGTAGGACATAATTATTGGGCAATATTATTTGTTGCCTGTTGCTATGGAGCAACACTTACTGGTTATGTACCTCTTACAGCATTAGTCCCATCTTTATCTCCTGAAAATAAAGGAGCTGCAATGTCTGTCTTAAATTTAGGTTCAGGATTATCAGCATTCGTTGGGCCATTAGTAGTAACTGCCTTCATCGGTCCATTAGGTGTTGGCGGCGTGATGTGGATCTTTGCTGGTTTGTATTTCTTTGGTGCATTTTTAACTCATTTCCTTACTATTCCAAAGGAAAATGAAATGAAGCAGGATTTAAATACGAAAAGCGGTGAGCAATTCTCTGTATAACTCCTAAATATAAAAGAAGGTCATCATAGCTGTATATGGTTAAGATGACCTTCTTTTTGTTACATTCAAATAGGCTATTAAAAAAGATATCATGTAATATCCTTTACTGAAGATCGCTCTACTAACTGAGGAATAATTGTAATTTTTTGCTTAGCATGCTCCTTCATTTCCATTGTTTTTAACAGTTGTTCAAACGTACAGGCTGCCATTTGTTTAATTGGCTGTTCAATTGTTGTTAACCCTGGATCTGCAATCTCAGCATAGATTGTATTATCAAATCCGATAATTGATAAATCCTCTGGAATTGAAAGCCCTTGTTTTCTTGCTTCATTCATAAGGCATATAGCAATCAAATCTGTACAAGCAAAAACAGCTGTAGGCCTGTTAGGCAAATGAAGTAATTCCTTACTTGCACGTTTACTATCTTCCACTGTCGAATAGCAACTAATAATAGCATCATCATCTAACGAAATCCCTGAATCCATAAGAGCTTGTTTGAAACCGGTCAATCTCCCTAAGCTACTTTTTCTATCCTTCTCCATCATAATCGTTAAAGATGTATGGCCTTTCTGCGTTAGATAACTTCCAGCTAGATAGCCTCCCCTCATATCATCAGTTGTCACAACATGAGTCGTGATGGAAGGATGATCTACAGTGAATAATACAAGTGGCAAATCTCGATTCACAATTTTTTTAACAAGTTTATAATCATTTAGCTCCGTCGCAATAATAATGCCATCTACTTGCTTTTTAAATAATAAATCAATGTATTCATGCTCACGTTTTGTTTGATGGTCTGTACTACATAAAATGAGTGTATACCCTGATTCTCGTGCACTATTTTCAAAAGCTCTTGCTACTTCTGCAAAAAATGGGTTTGAGATATCTGGGACAAGTACCCCAATTGTATATGTTTTTTTACCTGTTAACGCTGCTGCTACACTACTAGGCTGGTAATCTAATTCATCCATTACCTGATTTACTTTGTTTATTGTTTTTTCACTAATACGACCAGTTTGATTAATTACCTTGGATACAGTTGCTATTGATACACCTGCTTTTTCCGCAACATCATAAATTGTTGGTTTCACTTTGATTGTCCCTTCTTAATCATCTTTTTCTATATTTTATCATAAATATATTTTGCTTCTTGGTACACAAATGGAATTCTTTTAAAATTTGTAAGTATTTCTATCTTATAGCGTAACGCTTCATACTTACGAGCTAATCAACCTTGATAAAGCACCGGTAGAAAAGTATTTGACTAATTTGATTATTAGAGATTTAATATCCACATGCAAGACACTACAATATTACTCATGAAATTATGTAATACAATTGACTACATCTTAAGTCGCTAAAAAGAATTATCTCCTTTATTTTTTATCGTCACCCTTCCATAGTACCTCCATATGTTGTATAGAGATATCTCCTTCTACATTTCATTGATGCCTCTTTCAAGTCCTAATACACACCTTAAAAAGAGCACTTTTAAAAAGTGCTCTTTTTACTTTGCATGTCACTCATCCTACAATGAAGTAAGATCTTAACTTATGAATAATTTATTGAACCCCTGCTAATAATATAAATAAATTGGTAATAGCCAATCTGTATCCTTAATGAATCTCTAATTTTCTTGAATTCTCCCTGAGGCAAGGCGGCTATTTTTTATAGCTGCCTTTCTTGTATGAATTTTGAACTACCCCCACTTTCACTTTGTTTAGAAGTGAGGGATTCCTAAGTAAAGAGATCTATCGAACTCTAATTGATTAGGCTAACCCCGCAGTCCTTGCGGTTAGAAGCCTTATCGCTTCATTCTTTATATTGATACTTGCGTTAATATCCCTATCATGGTGTATACGACAAGAAGGACAGTCCCATTCACGTAGGTTTAAATTTTTAACGTCTTTATTTTGATATCCACAACAAGAACATAATTGGCTGGAAGCAAATGTTTTCGATACGACAATGACTTGTTTGCCATACCATTTTGCTTTATATTCCAACATAGTTCGAAATTGTGACCATGATACCTCACTAATTGCTTTTGCTAACTTATGATTCTTTAACATATTCGATACTTGCAAATCCTCTATACCGATAACATCGTGGTTTTTGATGATTTCGGTTGCGATTTTGTCCAAGTAATCTTTTCTAGCATTTGATATGTATTCATGAATTCTAGCTACCTTGACTCGTTGTTTATTCCAACGAGAAGATCCTTTCATTCTTCTAGAAAGAACACGCTGTGCTTTCGCCAACTTATCTTCTAATGATCGGAAAAACTTCGGATTTTTATAGGGTGTTCCATCTGACAAAATAGCGAAATCTTTTAGTCCTACATCTATTCCAATGTAAGAATGTGTTTTCGGAAGTTCTTGTACTTCTGTTTCAACTAATAGTGACACAAAATATCTGCCAGAAGGGTTTCGTCTAACAGTGGCACTTACAATACGTCCCTCTACTTCACGACTTTTGGCACATCGAACAAGGCCTAGTTTCGGCAACTTTATTTTGTTCCCTACAACGGCAATATTTTCATTTGTTTGTTTTGTGGTATAAGATTGTACGTTGTTCTTCTTAGATTTAAAGCGCGGGGCGCTGTTTTGTTTTTTGAAAAAGCGCGTATAAGCATCCGCAAGGTTGCGAACAGACGACTGAATCGCAATACTATCCACTTCTTTGAGCCAAACAAAATCTTTCTTCATGGCAGGGAGTTTGGCAGAGCATGTACCATAGGTCAAGCCTTGTCCTGTCTCTTTGTATGCGTGATCCCATAAGGATAGGAAATGATTGAATACAAAGCGGGAACAACCAATCGTTTTGTTGATTAGAATTGCTTATGCTTGATTTGGATAGATACGAAACTTATAGGCTTTATTAATCATCATTTCATTCACCTCCATTTCGGTATATAACTATTATAAACCAAACGTACATTCGATAGATAGTAAAGTAACACTTTCTATATGTCGAACAATTAAGATGGCTTCCTGCCATCCCTTGTTCGAAGCCAATTCAGCTCCCACCTACTCCTGGGCTGTTGCCCTTCACACACTCCTTGAGGAAGGAATCTTCTTGGCTAAAATGATAAATATATGCACATACTATTAACGGAAGGCTTGAATCATTGTCATTGAAAATGTTCAGCACTTCCGCTCCTTAAGAGAACAGTCTACGCAACTGTTCTCTTTCCTATTTCCTTTTTTCACGCATATAATCTGACAAGCATTATTAACTCTAACTCCCCTACAATCAATCGCATTGCAACATTTTCAATATTCCCTCAACAAATTCTCAATATTTTTCATGGACAACAGCACACTTTCTCAACGGTTTTAATATCTTAATATTAGATACTCAAAGGAGGTGTTGAAAAATGACTTGGTTCATTATTTTAGGATTTATGCTTATTTTAATAATAAGCGGTTTTCATGCACATAGTATTCATATCGTTTTCAAAATAGGTTCAGATACAAAAGCTGTGCCAAGTTGGTCTTTCGTTAATAAAATAAACTTCCAAACATTAAAAGAATTAATAAAAGGACTAAATAAGGATAAGCTTAAAATCCTTACAATAGGAGAACTTGTTATTCCTTTAAGTTTCTTTAATAGATTATTTAGCAAAACATTAATTTTTCTATTCCTATTCTTTTACTCTCAATACTTAAACTAACGTAATTTAAGATCAGTTAAAGAATAACAATCACTAAGCTTAGCAAGCCAACATTATTCAATCACCTATGCTGAACTGGCCCCAAAGAGTTAAACAAAAATTAAGCGACCATCTGAATGTGAGTCCGGTATTGTACTGGACTCATTCCTTTTAACTGTACTTTGATTCTTTTGCGATTGTAATGACCTAGATAATTATCTAATACTATCTTAATATGTTTCATACTTTCAAATTTCATAAGATAAATTACTTTTGCTTTGTCTTGTTCTGGAATTCCTTCTCTTTTTCAACTAAAACCTTTAACTTTTTTAAATAATCTATTTCCATACGTAAACATTCATTTTGACCTTTTAATGCCTCTATAGCCCCTTCAATAGCTGCATTATCTAACTTTGATCTTGTATTTGTAATTCCCATAGCTGGATCCCCTTTCTTCTTTTATATAGGAAATCCATGTCTTATAAATCATATATTCCCCTTCATCTACGGACTGTTTCAATGAATTCCTTAAGAAAAACGATTCTTTTATTTCCTTTGTTTTTAATCTATTTCTAAACATTTCAGATATACTCTTTGAAAAATCCCACTATATTCATTCCATATTTTTCTCTCCTAAATGAACCGTCATACATATTATCCACAACATATTTATAGGTTTTTATATTATTTTTAACAAAATCTGCTTACATTTAAATAGACATACAACTTTAATCTGTCAACTCCACCTATATTGATAAATATAAAAAATTGGATTTATTCGACAATTCAATGACTTATAACAGGAAAATATATACATTAAATGAAACCTGATATATCTTTAGTTTGTAAGTTGTAGTTAGTTGGCCAACTTTCCATACAATTTAATAATTTAAAATATGGGGGATCTAAAATGAATCAAGTATTAAGAAAAAGTAAGAAAAAAATGATGTATCTAGTTGGTTCACTTCTAATTTCTCTATCAATGTTTTCAACTACTAGTTTTGCAGCTACAGAAGGTGCTGTAAAAAGTGTTACAAATAGTACCTATACCGGAATTGCAGCTGATATAAATCTACCAAAATCAGTTGTTGTTAAAGATGGGTATGTGAATTGGTATTTAGGCATTGGAGCATCTAAAGTTGAGGGTGGTATTTCCAAAACACCAAGTGGATATAAAGTATTTCTAAATTCAGGATATAATGAATCAGGTCAAAACAGTAAGTATTGGAACACACAGTATGATGCATCAATTAAAGATGGTGATCGAGTAAACCTTAAAATAGTTAATAACGGAAATGGTACGGTTACTATGTATGTAAATGGAAACCCTAGATATGCAAATCAGCCTGTATATGGCTCATTTTCTCAATATGAACCAGTAAAAATGGTTCAGGGGGTTGAAGATACTGGACGTAACTCCTTTAGCCAAGCTAGCTTTTCAAATGTACTTCTAAGAACAGATACATCCGGGGCTACCTACAAAAGTTGGAACAGTTTAATTTCTTCCTCATTTTCAAGACACGGTACTTATGGTAACAATTTCACAGTTTATTCTCAAGTACCATTAAGCGCAAGTTTACGCTAAAGGTTTTATTTGAATAATAATGTTTTTGTGAAAAAGTAGTTGCACTTGCAGCTACTTTTTTCTATAAAGTACATTGTAATAAATATCCGTGCCAATATAAATAACATCTTTCAACTTTTTCAAAAAACAAGCTTTTTATTTAAATGTTATGTGCAAAAAAACGTAGAAATATTTAATTCCTACGTTTTTATAGGTTAATCAATTAATTCATTTACTATTACAATTCAAAGTCATACTTCGTTTGATAAGCCACTAAGTAAAAATAATACTCCGAAAAAATAACCCCAACTGGCTTTACGCATATATCTCTTGAAAAAACAAGAAACCACCCATTTGGATGGCCTCTAAATTTACTAGTTTTAATATTTTTCTGCTACTAAAATATAATCAAAGTTATTATCTTCATTCCCTCTTACCGATGAACTTACTTCAATATAATAGTCTTCCCATTCTTCTGCTTCAAAAACAATTTTTTCCATATCATTAGAAAGGTTCAAAGATTTTTTTATTATTTTACCTTTCGAATTTCGTACAAATAGATCAAAATCATTATCATCATGCATTCCTTGCAAAGTAACTTCAACTTTCATAGTATCACTTGGGGAAAATCTAAAGATATCTATACCGTCTTTATCGTTTAAATTTAAATTGCCATAAACCACACAATCATACCCCAAATCTAGTCTATTGGCTGTTTCAAGAGTATTATTTGGCTCCGTATCTCTAAATTCTTTCTGTTTTCTAGCAGCGTCCACAAAATTTGTACTACTAAACACAAGTGTTACGGTTCCTAATAATATAATCCCTAATTGTTTTAAATTCATTTTCCTCATCCCCTCTTTATTTTTTGAGTTTATTATGAAATTACATACCTATATTTTACTATTTTGTAAATGTTTTTACTATCGAGAAAATCTATTTATCCTTCTTTATTTATTTTACAATCATTTTATAGACGTTTTCTAAGAGTCGAAGTTTTCGAGTCGGTATGTTAAAATTTGTTTCCCCAGCTTTTAGAGCTCAAAAAAATAGGTGGATTCAGCGGATTAATTTTTAATAAAAAATAGAAATAGACAGTCGTGATGGCCTATCTCGTCTTTTTAGATGTATTAAGTGGCTTTTATTTAGCTCTTAATCCTTCAATTTTCTTACCCTTCTCCTTAATATCCTCTCGAAAAGATAATATAACCGTGTATAATTTTTTCACGGTTATAATTTTCCACTGTTTAATTAGGAATTTTATATGTTGACCATTTATGCCTAGCATTTTTCTTTCCCCATTTCGCACGACAGTTCCTTTTTGCTCTACGGTAACAATTTCACACATACACATCTTACTTTCCATTTGAATGATAAATTATTAAATCAAGATTTATTATTATGCAAAATTACATTTCAATTGTAGTTGATAATCATTCTTATTGTAACTATAATGATTACATGTTAGGTGATATACGAAAGCTATTTACGAATTAAACCTAACTGCGCATTTAACTACAACCGGAATGGAGATGTTATAAGGTATGAAAAAAATCATTTTAGCTGGTGCATTAGGAATTGCAGCTCTTGCAGGCACAAATCTACCAGGATTAGAAGTAACAAAAGCAAGTGCAGCTTCTATCGAGTCAAATTTATCAACAATTGAAGGGCGTGTAGTTGAGGTTACTGATAATGTTATCTCTGTTGAGTCAACAAAGTATTCAGAACCTATTAGTATCTATTTAAACTCTACACCAAATGTAAAAGTTGGTGATCAAGTAAAAGCTACTGGTGCAATGATGCGTAATTTTACGGACTATATGGTTGCAGAGTCAATTGAAAAGGTTCAAGGTACTGATACATTACACCAGGGAAGTTATTTAAAACATGTTTTTGCATATGAATATGAAATAGGACATGTTACAAAAGTAGATAAGTTTAAATCTGGAATAGAAGAATATAATTATGTAATTGTTCAATATACTGGAAATGACGGAAGTAAACGTAATGTTACAGTTTATTTGACACACGGGCAGAAATTTAATGTAGGTGAAAAGGTTAAAGTTCATATGGCGAACGCTGAAAGAAGTAATGAGTGGTCGATAACAGATGAGATTGAAAAAGTTAATGATTCTCAAGCATTAACTGATGATCGATGGATTTGGTCTTAATATAAAATTGTATTTTTTCTCTTATTGAAAAGAATTATTTGTCTTGGTTAATTTCTTCTGTTAGTAATATGAAGAATTGAAATATTATCCAACCAACTAAATGTATAAACCTTTTAATCGAAAAGAACTTGTAGATAAAACTACAAGTTCTTTTTACTTTTCCAAATAACAAGCGAAAGTAAACAAATATTCAAAACTTCATATTTATAAGCCAATCTGTTCAAAATCGATAGTATATTCTATAGCAATATTGGTTCTTTAATGGTTGGTAAAAAATCGATACTCATAGCGTAATGTAATAGCAAATTGATACATTCTTGATTTGGCTCTAAACAATGTATATTCTTCAAATATCTTTGCGTGTATAAACAAGATGGTATAGCTACTGATAGCTCTTCTACAGATTCTAATAAAGGCATTATAAGCTCTAAAGCTTTCTGTTCATCAGTAGTTAAATTTGTATTAAAAAACTTCTCTATATACTTCTCTTGTTTCATTAACAGGATATCGTATCCAAAAGCTTGTAAACTATTAATAAATTGGTCCCATTTTAGCTGAGTTGGATTACAAATATGCATAGTTTTATTTACTGTATTGACATTATAGGATAATTCAGTAATAGCTAAACTTCCATAGTCTACAGGCGTTAAATCTACATACGTATTGATTTCAGGTGCTATGCTAGATAGGCATATCCCTTTTAATAATCTATAAAATGCGTTTTCATTTATATTATATTGAAATTTACCCGTTTTAGAGTTGCCCACTAAATTTCCCACACGGTATATCGTGGCACGAACTCCTTTTTCCATTGCTTCTCTGACCATTTTCTCGCCTTGAAACTTACTTTCTAAGTACACATTATCTAAATTTTGCCCTCTATCAAAATTAGACTCAAAGAATTCAAATTCTTTTGGATCGCTTTCAGCCTGACCTACTACACTTAAAGTCGATATATAATGAAAACGTGCATTTGTATTCTTAGCTAATTCCAATAAGTATTTTGTAGACTGAACATTTACCTTTTGAAAATGCTCACGTTCTCCATAGTGTCTAACTTCTCCACCACAATGTATGATTGACTCTACCTTATTCTTTAAATAGTCCAATTGCTTTGAATCTAGACCTAGATTCATCAAAGATAAATCTCCTTCAATTAATTCTACTCTCTCCTCCAATTTTTGAAGAATTTCTTTACCGAAATAAAACACCATTCTTTCTTTTAACTTTGCATCAATTTCTTGATTCTCATTTTTTCTTACTAAGCAGTAAATAGTCGTAGATGGCAACTGTAATAACCGTTCTAAAATATGTGCTCCTAAATATCCTGTTACTCCTGTAAGGAACACTACTTTTGGATAATTCACCATATCTAACTCACATTCTTCTAATTTAGTTCTTTTATAAACAGGAGTCGTTTTCGTTTCATTTTCCATACATGCTACATTCATATTTTTCTCTTTCTTGAACGACATTTCTTCCATTTCTTCAATATGAGAGGCTAATTTTTCTATTGTTCTATACTTAAAGAAATCTTGGATTTTCAAGTTAGGGTATAACGGTTTTAATTTGACTAATGCCGGCATAACTTTTAAAGAATGTCCACCCAAATTAAAGAAATCATCTTTTAAACCTATAGATTTAATGTTTAGAACTTCGGACCATACTTTTGCAATGTTTTTTTGCACTTTAGTTTGAGGTTTAAGTTTACACTCATCATTTTGCTCATAATCAAACTCTATTTCTGGTAGTTTTTCAAAATCAATTTTCCCATTCGCCGTTATTGGTATTTCTAACACATGAGAGTAATATTTAGGGATCATATATTCTGGCAATACATTTGATAAATGTAAAGCTAGCTTATTTTTCTCTATCCCTATACCGTCCACTGTTTTATAATAAGCTTGCAGTAACATTCCATCTTTCGTTTGTGTTACCACAGCCTGACCTATCCCCTCAAGTTGTAACATTGCATCTTCTATTTCTCCTAATTCAATTCTGTGCCCTCTAATTTTAACCTGCTTATCTTTTCTTCCCATAAATTCTATATTTCCATTTGGTAACCATCTTGCTAAATCACCTGTTCGATATAATCTTTTACTATTGTCTTCTGAAAATGGGTTTGAAATAAATGCCTGTTTTGTTTTCTCTTCCTGCTTCCAATACCCTTGGGCCAATCCTAAACTTTCAATATATAATTCACCCATGCTCCCTACCGGACAATGTTGCATATATGAATTCAATATATGAACCTTTGTATTAGAAATTGGAATACCAATCGGTATGCTTCCTAAAAGATTATTTTCGCCTTCTAATACTGGTATGAAATAATACATTGCTGAGACAGTTGCTTCAGTAGGGCCATACTCATTTACCAGCTGTACTTGGTTTTTAAAAGTATTTTGCCAACTTCTAATGGCATTTGTTGATGCAGCTTCCCCTCCCATTATTATAAATCTTAAAGAACGTATCTTTTCGCTATCTAGTTTAGTTAATGAAGTCGATAATTCATTGAAAAATACTGTTGGTATGTCAGAAATAGTTGCTTGTGTTTCTTGAATGGCTTGAGCATATGCGATAGTCGAATAGCGCTGTTCATCACTTAATAAATATAGTTCCGCCCCATTTAACAAGGTAGAAAAAATTTCCGATACAGAAGAATCAAAACTATGGGAATAAAACTGTGTTACTTTATCATTTGGAGAAATCTCAAATACTTCATTTCTCCATTCAACTAAATTTAATACTCCTTTATGCGTTAATAATGTACCTTTTGGTTTTCCTGTTGATCCTGAAGTATAAATTACATATGCCAAGTCATCTGGTTTATTTAAAATTTTCACATCATCATTTATAGTCGTACGATATATATCCTCTATTATTGAAACCTTATAATCACTTAAATTCAAATGACTTTTGTATTTGTTACTCGTTATAATTCTACATGCCTCACTGTCACGAACTATATAATTTATTCTATCCTCAGGGTATTTCACATCGATGGGTATATAGGCAGCACCAGCTTTTAATATTCCAAGCATAGAAACGATACTATTTATACTTCTATCTAAAAATATGGCTACCTTATCACCTCTTTTTATACCTTTTTCGATTAAATATTGAGCTACTTGATTAGAGCTCATATTTAATTGTCTATATGTTAAAGATTCCGTTTCAGTCACTATAGCAATCCGATTTGATTGTCTTTCTACTTGCTTATAGAATTGCTCCTGTATATTTTGAAAATAAAGATATGGTCTTTCCGTATGATTTACGTTTTTATATAAAGATTCTTCTTCCTGTGATAAAAATGAAAGATTTTCATATGCTACTGTTCGTTGATAAATAAAGGCGTCCAGTATAGTAAGTAAATTTTGAGTAAACCTATTAATTGACTCTTCCTTGAAAAGATTAATATCATACTCAAATGAAACCCCTACATAGTCCAAACCTTCTTCAACAGCTAAAGAAATGTCAAACTTACTAATATCTTGTTTATTAGGTAACAATTGAAGCTTGTACGCATCATGTTGTTGCAAAATATCTTTCTGGTAACTAAACATAGTAGAAAAGATTGGGTTATTTCCAAAGCTTCTATCAGGATTTATTTGCTCAATTACTTTATCAAATGGGTATGATTGGTTTTGGAAAGAATTCAAACATTTTTCTCTCACTATTTGTAATAGCTGTTTTAAATTTTTCACATCATTTAATTGTGTTCTAATCGCTAAAGTATTTACAAAAAATCCTTGTATTTGTTCAAATTCTTGATAATTCCTTCCAACAACCGGTGTACCTACAATTATGTCTTTTTGATCCGTTAGATAATGTAACAATTGAATATATGCTGCGAAAAATAGCATATACATCGAAACATTCTCTTGTTCACATACTTGTTTCAAAGACTCTTTCATTTTATTATCTAACTTCATTTCAAATACTGTACCTCTATTTGTACTTTGATTATTCTTACTAAAATCTAAGGGAAGATTTAGTATAAGAAGAGGTGCTGCAAGTTCGGCCATCCAATAAGATTTTTCTGTATCCCACCAACCTAGATTTAACTGCTCTTGTTCCCACTCAACATAATCTACATATCGATTAGAGATAGTTGGCAACTCAGGATTTCTTCGTTTAGCAAAGGCACTATATACCTTCATTAATTCATCTAATAAATTCCTTACACTCCACTCATCAGTAATAATGTGGTGTAAATTGATATATAAATAGGATTTTTTCTTATCAAGATTAAAAATTCTAATCCGGAAAAGCGGTCCATTTTCCAAATCAAATGGTGTATGATCCGTTTGATTTATTGTTCTATGTATATATTCTTGTTGTTCCTTTTTAGCCATGTGTTCAATCTCATGGTGTATCAAGTCAATCGCTATTGATTTTAATATGACTTGTCTAGGCTCCCCATTTTTTTCAATAAACACTGTGCGGAGCATCTCGTGTCGTTCAACTAAAAACCTTATGGCGTCCTGTAAAATATTTTTTTTCAAACTCGGCTCAATATATATGTGTAGTGGTGTATCGTATACTCTATTAATAGCGTTTGATTTATTTAAAAACCAGATTCTTTTTTGAGCACTTGATAACTGATAACTTTCCTTATCTGCAACTTTTAATATTTGCATCTTCTGTTCTTCCCTATCATGATTTACTGCCATTAATTTATCGATGTAAGCAGATAGACTAGCAATAGTTGTATGCTCAAAAATATCTCTAATTTCAATTTTTAGATGAAACTCTTTTTGAATTTGATTTAACACTTGCACAGCAATTAATGAATGTCCCCCAAGTTTAAAAAAGTCATCATCTCTGCTGACTCTATATTTCCCTAAATTTAAAATATCAGCCCATGTTTTTGCCAACCTTTTTTCTGTTTCACTTATCGGTGGTACATATTGCTTTTGCATGTTTTCAAGTAAAGATGGGATTTGTAATTCTAATTTTTTTCTATCAATCTTACCACTTGGTGATAATGGAAATGTTTTAAGATGAAATAAATAATTTGGCATCATAAAATCTGGTAAACTTTTACTTAAGAATGTTTTTAGGTCCTCTTGTTTTATCTCCTTATTTTCTTTTGATAAATAAAAGCTAGCAATTTTGTCATTTTGATAAGTTACCACTACTGTATCCTTTACCTCTGGTTGTTTAAATAATGCTCTTTCAATTTCATCAAGTTCAATACGATAACCACGTAGTTTTACTTGATTATCTTTCCTTCCGATAAATTCTAAGTTTCCATTTGGCAAAAGACGTACTAGATCTCCAGTACAATACATCTTTTTATCATTATTATAAGATTTATCAAAAGAAATAAAAGCCTCTTCTGTTTTTTCCTTTTGATTTAAATATCCGTTGGCTACTCCATCACCGCCGATGAATAACTCACCTACTACACCTGACGGACATAACGTATTAAACGGACTAACCACGGAAACTTCACTATTAGCGATTGGTTTACCTATTGGAATATTAGAAGATTCTTTTTGTATCTCATGATTTACTTTATAAATGGTTGCACATACAGTAGTTTCAGTAGGACCATATGCGTTAAGAACCGGAATCTTTAACCCTAATTTACTTTGCCATTTATGAACTGATTCAGCAGGTAAGGTTTCCCCTCCCACAAATACACATTTTATAGAATTTAATTTAAGCAACATTTCTTTTGGCATATCAGCTATTAATTTAAAAAATGCTGTTGGTAAAAGAACATATGTAATACCATTCTTTTGAATTACATTTATAAATTCCTCTGCTGAACGTTTTTCGATTTCAGAAATTAAATGTATTCTCCCTCCGCATAACAAAATCGGAAACATTTCCATAATAGAGGCATCAAAAATCATCGTTGCAAATTGTAAAAACACATCATTTTTGTCTAAATTAAATTGATTCATTAATGAATATGATAAATTAATTACTCCTTTATGTGGCACAACTACTCCTTTTGGTAAACCTGTTGAACCAGAAGTGTAGATAATATAAGCTGCATCTTCTATGGTATGTGTAGACGCAATATTTTCTATAGAATTAGCGTAATGAAAATCTTCTAGATAAATTGTATGAATTGCAAACCGTTCAACCAAATCCCTGTATTCTTTCTTCGTAATAATCATTTTACTTTCGCTATCTTTTAAGATGTATTCTATTCTTTTTTCAGGAAACTTTGGATCAATTGGTACATAAACCCCACCTGATTTTAGGATTCCTAGAATCCATACAATGGTATCAATCTCTCTTTCCATAGTAATACTTACACGTTGTCCCTTTTTTATATCATTTTCACGTAAATAATTCGCAATTTTATTGGACCTTTGCTGCAATTCACAATAGCTAATAGATTTATCCCCCATTGAAATCGCTATTTGATTTGGCGATTTTAATGCTTGTAGATCGATTAATTGATCTAGTGTTTTTGAATTAGGATATGTAAGAGCATTTGAGTTCATATCTTTGTATAGACGATGATCTTTCTCTAAAAGCAAATCCAATGAATGGATAGGCTCGTTCACATTCTTCATTAGTTTTTGTAACAAATATATATATCTTTCAACTAAATCATTAATACTCTCTGGCTTATATAAGGCGGAGTTATAGTCAACCTCAATTTTATTCCCTGTTTCCCCTTCATATCTCATTATTCTCCAGGTCATGTTAAAAGGGTTTACTCTTTTACAATCTGTTAAAACTACAGACTCAATATCAGGAATTTTCAATTGAGGCACCCTTACCGTATTAAATGCCGTTGCATATATCATATTAAGTTGTGTATTTTTATTTAGATTTAAATCTTTTACGATATGTGAATACGGATTATGTTTATATTTAATAGCTAAATGAACACATTTGTTCACCTTGTTAAGTATTTGCCTAAATGTATCCCCTTTTTCTATTGTTATACGTATAGGTAATGTATTAACAAAATAGCCAAAAGCATTCATTTCTTCCGTATGTGGTCTAGTATTAATCGGAATACCTACAATAATTTCTTCAGCATTTGTCATTTGATGAAGCAAGATACAATACGTACTTAACATAACCCGATAGACACTTATGTTATTACTTTTAGCAAAACATTGTATTTGATAAAAGAGAGCGGAATCTATACTCTTGCTTATATTTTTGTTTGTATATCTCTGTTCATTCCTTTTATTTACAGTAGCAGGAAACTCCGTAGGAGGTAATTCACCTTGTAAATAATCTTGCCAATAGGATGATCCTTCTCTATATATTGCGCTGTCAATAAAACCTTCCTCAAATTCTACAAGGCTCTTATAAGGAGATTCTAATACTAAACCCGTATTTTCTTGAAGTAATTCACAATACGTATTAGATAATTGTCGGACAAAAATTCCTAAACTACATCCATCATAAATAATGTGATGAAAAATCATATGCAAAATAAATTCATCTTCACTTAATTTAATGATGTGGAATTTAAACAAAGGGCCTTCTTCTAAATTAAACTTCTCATTCACTCTAGATTCTAAGAATTTTTTTAAAATAGATTTTTGTTCTTTATTTTTAAAAGCAGTTAAATCCTTAATTGGTATATCAAAATCTATACTCTTTCGAATTAATTGTTTAATTTTTTCTTCCTTTTTCATAAATAGTGTACGCAGCGCCGGATAAGATTGCACTATTAAAGTAAGCGTTTTCTTAAAGGTCTCTATTTGAAGATTTCCTTTTAGCTTTATAATAGTAGGTTCATTGTTCATTCCTTTTTCTAATTCCATTTGATGCGCTATCCATAATGCTTCTTGCCCTACTGTTGCATCCAATTCTTCTACAATTTCATATTGCTTTTGTATTTCTTTCATATGAATTTCTCCTTTTATAAATATTTCAAAACGGATAATATTTACATTTATAACTATATGTACAGATTCTACGATTTGTACATATATATTTTCCGACTAAATTCAACATTTATTT